>NZ_JBFTZN010000273.1:0-7753 GCF_056406775.1 Allobosea sp. P1_A7 | reverse complement strand
ATAATGTCGCTCTCATTCCCGGTCCGCGAGCCAGCGAACAGATGCGCCGGCACATTGCCGCGCAGAGAGGTTTGCGACCGCTCTGTCCCTCTCACATCGAATAGGATCTGCCGATGCGCCGCGTCGTTGTAACCGGTATGGGCGTTGTCTCGCCCCTGGGCTGTGGAACCGAACTGACGTGGTCGCGGCTGCTCGCCGGCCGTTCCGGGCTGCGGCGCCTGCCCGACAGCATTGTCGAGACCCTGCCGGCCAAGGTTGCCGGTGCCGTGCCGACGAAGGCGGAGGACGCTGAGGGGGGCTTCGATCCCGACAGCGCTATTGCTCCCAAGGACCAGCGCAAGATGGATCGCTTCATTCAGTTCGCGCTGGTGGCGGCGAAGGAGGCGCTGGAGCAGGCCGGCTGGGCGCCGACCGATGACGTGCAGCGGGAGCGCACCGCGACGGTCATCGCCTCCGGCATTGGCGGCTTCCCCGCGATCGCCGAAGCGGTGCGCATCACCGATACGCGCGGTGTGCGACGGCTTTCGCCCTTCACGATCCCGTCCTTCCTGGTCAATCTTGCGGCTGGTCATGTCTCGATCGACCACGGCTTCAAGGGGCCGATCGGTGCGCCGGTCACGGCCTGCGCCGCTGGCGTGCAGGCGATCGGCGATGCGGCGCGGCTGATCCGGGTGGGAGAGGCCGATATCGCGCTCTGCGGCGGCGCCGAGGCCTGCATCGATCTTGTCGCGCTTGGGGGCTTTGCCGCGGCGCGTGCGCTCTCGACCGGCTTCAATGACGAGCCCGAGCGTGCCTCACGCCCCTTCGACCGGGACCGCGACGGTTTCGTCATGGGCGAGGGCGCCGGCATGCTGGTGATCGAGGCCCTGGAGCATGCGCAGGCGCGAGGGGCTGCGCCGCTGGCCGAGATCACTGGCTATGGCACCAGTGCCGATGCCTATCACATCACCTCAGGCCCGGAAGATGGTTCGGGCGCGCGGCGCGCCATGGAGATCGCCCTGAAACAGGCCGGCCTGCAGCCGCACGATATCCGTCATCTCAATGCGCACTCGACCTCGACGCCGGTCGGCGACCGAGGCGAATTGGCGGCAATCAGAGCGCTTTTCGGTTCGGAGCGCAGCATCGCGATCAGCGCCACCAAATCGGCGACGGGGCACCTGCTCGGCRCGGCCGGCGGCCTGGAAGCGATCTTCACCATCCTGGCGCTGCGCGACCAGATCGCGCCGCCGACGCTCAATCTCGACAATCCGGACGAGGATGCTGCGGGGCTCGATCTCGTGGCTAAGGAGGCCCGCCCGCTCCAGATGGAGCATGCCATCTCGAACGGTTTCGGCTTTGGCGGGGTGAATGCGAGCGCGGTATTCAGGCGCTGGCAGTAGCTCGCGTCAGCTCACAGCGGAATATTGTCGTGCTTGCGCCAGGGCCGCTCGACGTTTTTGGTTCTGAGCATGGCCAGGGCCCGGGCGATCCGGCGACGGGTCGAGTGCGGCATGATCACCTCGTCGACATAACCGCGCTCGGCGGCGACGAAGGGCGACATGAAGCGGTCCTCATATTCCTTGGTCTGGCGTGCGATGGTCTCGGCATCGCCGCCGCGGAAGATGATCTCCACCGCGCCCTTGGCGCCCATCACCGCGATCTGCGCCGTCGGCCAGGCATAGTTGACGTCGGCGCCGATATGTTTTGAGGCCATCACGTCATAGGCGCCGCCGAATGCCTTGCGGGTGATGACCGTGACCAGCGGTACCGTGCATTCGCTATAGGCGAAGAGCAGCTTGGCGCCGTGCTTGATCAGCCCGCCATATTCCTGCGCCGTGCCCGGCAGGAAGCCCGGCACGTCGACGAAGGTGACGATCGGGATCTCGAAGGCGTCGCAATAGCGCACGAAGCGGGCCGCCTTGCGGCTGGCATCGGAATCGAGCACGCCGGCGAGCACCATGGGCTGGTTGGCGACGACGCCGACGGTGCGGCCCTCGATGCGGCCGAATCCGGTGACGATATTGCCGGCATAGGCCGCCTGGATTTCGAAGAAGTCGCCCTCATCGAGCGTCTTCAGGATCAGTTCCTTGATGTCATAGGGTTTGTTCGGATTGTCGGGTACGAGCGTGTCGAGGCTCATGTCGACACGGTCCGGCACGTCGAAACTCGGCCATTCCGGGACGCCGACCGTGTTGTTGGCCGGCAGGAAGTCGATCAGCCGGCGCACCTGCAGCAGTGCCTCGACATCGTTCTCGAAGGAGCCGTCGGCCACCGAGGATTTCGAGGTGTGGACCTTGGCCCCGCCCAGCTCCTCGGACGTGACGGTCTCGTTGGTGACGGTCTTCACCACCTCCGGGCCGGTGACGAACATGTAGCTGGTGTCGCGGACCATGAAGATGAAGTCGGTCATCGCCGGGGAATAGACGTCGCCGCCAGCGCAGGGGCCCATGATCACCGAGATCTGGGGAATGACGCCCGAGGCCGTGACATTGCGCTTGAAGACCTCGCCATAGCCGCCGAGCGCCGCGACGCCTTCCTGGATGCGGGCGCCGCCCGCGTCGAACAGGCCGACGATCGGGGCCCGCATCTTCAGCGCCATGTCCTGGATCTTGGTGATCTTCTGGGCATGTGTTTCGGAGAGCGAGCCGCCGAAGACGGTGAAGTCCTTGGAGAAGACGAAGACGGTGCGCCCATTGACGGTGCCCCAGCCAGTGACGACGCCGTCACCCGGGATCTTCTCACCCTTCTCCATGCCGAAATCGACGCAGCGGTGCTGCACGAACATGTCGAATTCTTCGAAGGAGCCGTGATCGAGCAGGAGTTCGATACGCTCGCGAGCGGTCAGCTTGCCGCGCTTGTGCTGCGCCTCGATGCGCCTGTCGCCGCCACCCTTGCGCGCGCCCTCGCGGCGGGATTCAAGCTGCTCGAGAATGTCCTTCATGGAAATGCCCCGTCGCCGGTCAGAACGCCTGCGTTCCGGCTTAAGGGGCGAAGGCCATGCTGTCCATCAGCCGTTCGTTCGGGCTTGCGCTATCCGTGTTGGAGCAGAAGCACGGCCGCCGCGAATTCCTGGCGGCGGATCGTTCGCCTGGCGGCGGCGTCCTCATCCTGTCCCCAGATCTCGATCTGATAGTCCTCGTCGAGATGGGCGGCAGTCCATGCCTGCTCTTCGTCCAGCCGTCCGTCGGCGAGGGCCAGCATGAGAATGGCCGAGCCTGAAAGTGTCATCACATTATGCGCTCCGGCGAGCGCCAGAGGCGCGGAGAGAGCGGCAACACGCCGGGCGACGGCGTCGAGCAAGCCGGCCGGTTGCGCGGCAAACATCACGCCCTCAGTGAGGGTGAAGCGTGCGTCGAGGGCGGCCTCGGTGCCGGCGATGATCGGGTCCCAGACATCACGCTGGCGCTCGACCAGATTGTCCGGTTCGCTGGCGCGATAGCAGAGCGCGTCGCTGCCGGCATAGCGTACGATCTCGGCGCGCACGGCTTCATGCTGGTCGGACACGCCATCGAGCGCGGAATTGACCAGTCGTGTCAGCGGCATGACGGCGGGGTCGATCCGCTCGCCCTGCGCCTGCCATTCCGCGGCGAGTGCCTCGGCGACCGGGCGCGAGGTGATGGCCAAGGGATTCCGGGCCGGGGTCCGGGCCGTCCGGCCATCGAGCCCGACATGGAAGAGCCCGTCGCGTTCGAGCACACCAGCGGTTTCGTAGAAGCGCTTGGGCAGGGCGTTGCGCATCGCGCTTTGCGCCGCGGCAACGGGATCGGGCTGAGGCGAGCCGGGCGCACCGAACCGCTGGAGAAATGCATCTGTCGACATGCGGGTCCCATAGCGCATTCGGCGCAGGCGGGAAACGGTCCTGGCGCCGGTTGACGTTAGGAGGAGCGTGCTCTAAACGCCCGTCCTCCCGCGCCTATGCGCGCGGAAATGAACGTGTTGGAGAATGTCATGTTTGAGAGTGCGGGAACCCGGTGACGTTTCGCTTCGGCGGAACGTGATGCAGCGCCGGGTCTGAAATGCAGCATTCGATGCCTGCATCGGGCTCAGGCGCTTGTCATGGTTTCATGCACAGGCTCTACAAACATGAATATCTCCAGGGGCGAGCAGCGCGTGCTGCACGTGCTGGCCCAGGGCGGGCATATCCGTCACCATCGCGGCGATGATGGCCGCATCCACCATGTCGACTGCTTCACCCATGAGGGCTACGTGTTGACCAACTGCACGCTCGAGCTTTTCGGGAGCCTCAGGCGCAAGCGGATGATCGAATCGAGGCAGGGGCGGCCCTATCGCATCTCGCGACAGGGCCGGCTCGCAGTGAGGTCTCAGGCCGACAACCGGTGAGACCAAGGGGAGGGCCCGTCATGGGCCCTCCCGCTCTCGCGAGAACCGAGGACGCAACATGATCATCCGCGATGAGCAGCCCGCTGACATTCCCACAATCCAGGCGCTCATTACCGACGCCTTCAAGGACGTTTCCCACAGCAACCAGACGGAGGCCGCGATCGTCGATGGCTTGCGCCGTGGCGGTATGCTGGCCTTGTCCCTTGTCGCCTCCGATGGCGACGCCCTGCTCGGCCATGTCGCCTTCTCCCCGGTCATGATCGGCGGGCAGGAGCTTGGCTGGTTTGGTCTCGGGCCTCTGGCTGTTCGGCCGGACATGCAGGGGAGAGGCATAGGGGAGGCTCTGGCGCGCGCGGGGCTCGACAGGCTGAAGACGGCCGGTGCGAAGGGCTGCGTCCTGCTGGGGGCGCCGGGTTATTATGGTCGCTTCGGTTTCGCTGCGGACCCCCGACTCTGGCTTGCCGATGTGCCGCAGGAGTATTTCCTGGTGCTTGGCTTTGGCGGCCCGCTACCGGCGGGTGAAGTCCGCTACCACGCGGCGTTCGACGCAGGCGAAGCCTGAGGAGCACGAGCCCGGGTCCTGCGGCTGCGCATGCGTCAGAATCAGGTCGCCCGGATCCGGCCCAGGAACTGCGCGACCTCGGTACCGAGATGCGCGGATTGGGCGGCCAGCCTGTCGGCGGATTCGGCTATGAAGGCCGCTGCCTGACCGGTTTCCGCGGCCACCTTGCTGACGAATTCGATATTGCCGGAGGCCGCGATGGGCTCGTGTGCTGCAGCCTCGATGTTGCGGGCAATCCCCGAGGTGGCTGCGTTCTGCTGTTCGACGACGGTCGCGACTGCCGCCGAAATCTCATTGAGCGAGCCGATGGTCGTGTTCATCGTGTCGATGGCGCGGACGGCTTCACCGCTCGAGTTGCGGATCGCTTCGATCTGGCGCTGGATATCGTCTGTTGCCAGCGAGGTCTGGTGGGCCAGCGCCTTGACCTCCTGGGCCACGACCGCAAAGCCACTGCTGGAATGACCGAAGCGAGCGGCCTCGATCGCGGCATTGAGGGCCAGCAGGTTTGTCTGCGCCGCAATCGTCGAGATCATGCCGACGATGGTGCCGACATTGTCGGCCTTCGTCGAAAGCTCATTGACCGTCGTCAGCACCGTCTGCGCGTTTGTCGTGGTTGAGCCGACGATACGCGTGGTCTCGGCAACCTGCTTGTCTATTTCCCTGATCGAGGCCGCAACCTCGCTGGTCGCCTGTGTCAGGGCGATCACGTTCGAAGAGGTGTGAAGCGAGGAGGCCGAGGCGGCCTTCGAGCGTTCGGCGACCTGTGTGGCGCCGCTCATCATTTGCTGGGCGGCGGCACTGACCGTCTGCACGGATGAGATCACATCCCGTGCGATGCCGGCGATCTTGCTCGCGGTCAACGAAGATAGGGCCGTGCAACGACACGTGGATGATGCAGAATCTTGCCTTTCCAGGTGGCAAACGCCGCTGGAGCGGACCGGGCCTCAGGTCCCGAACCTGTCGCGCCAGGCGGGCTTGGCTCCGGCAAAGGGAAGGGCGGTTGCAGCGTGGACGCCGCGCGCGACGGCTCGAGCGAGGACGTCGGCGGCGGTCGCGCAGAGTTCTGCCAGGGCGAAGGCATCGGACGGCGCGCCGCTATGACCGGTTGCCGCGGCAAAGACGACGTCCCCGTCGAGCGGCGCATGGACCGGCCTGAGCGCCCGGGCCAAGCCATCATGCGCCGCAAGCGCCAGCCGCTTCGCCTGCGATTTGGTCAGTGCCGCGTCGGTCGCGACGAGTGCGATCGTGGTGTTCTGTCCGGCCCCGCCCTTGAAGCGCAGTCCGAGATCATCGGGCGAGATCATGGAAGGCCAGCCGAGGCCGCCGAACTCACTCGCTTGCTCATAGGGGGCGGCCCAGAAGCAAGGCCCGTCGCCGATCGTGGCACTGCCAACGGCGTTGACGGCGACGAGCGCGCCCACGATCTGACCGGTGGCGGCGCGCGCGCTGGCCGAGCCGAGCCCCCCCTTGAGCGTAGCGGTGGTCGCACCGTAGCCAGCGCCGGCGCTTCCGAGAAAAAACTCAGTGCCGACATTCTCTGCTGCCGCCCGGGCCAGCGCCCGATAAGGGGCCTCTGCGCCATTGCCCTTGGCCCAGCCCTTGTCGCCGCCATTCAGGAGATCGAACAGGATCGCCTGCGGCACGATCGGCACGCGCATGCCGCCGACGGGGAAGCCGCGACCGTTTGCGGCGAGCGTCGCCATGACCCCGTCGGCTGCGGCCAGCCCCCAGGCGGAACCGCCGGAGAGGACGATGGCGTCAACATGCTCGACAGTCATTTCCGGTTCCAGCAATGCGGTATCGCGGGTGCCGGGAGCGCCGCCGAGAATGGCCACCGAGGCTACGGTGGGGCGGTCAAACAGGGCGACGGTGACGCCGGTCGCTGCGGCAATATCCTGGGCTTGCCCGACGAGCAGGCCGCGAACATCGGTGATCAGGTTGCGCATCACGAGGGAATGACACCGGGGGGCGTGGGGGAACTTCGCGCTCGCTGGCGCGTCATCGCTACATTACGATCTTTTCATGCTTGCGCCATCGCAGGGTCAGGGGCGCGAGGTCAGCCTTGCCATGATCGCGAACCGGCTTCGAGACCCGCCAGCGACCTGACCTTGTCGATACGACAAACGGAGACCCAGRATGAAACGCATCGCACTTATCGCAGCTTCGTCGGCAGCCGCCCTGGCTGCGACGTTCGCGGTCGCGCAGCCGCAGCCGGTTCCACCTGCCGGCGGCTCCGGATCCTCGCGTGACATGACGCAGCAGGAGCGTACCGACCAGCGCGACCAGCGCCGCACCGAGCAGATGGAAGCCCGCATGAAGGAGCGGCTCGAACGCGCGCAGACACGCATGAACGAGCGCTTTGCCAAATTGCGCGCCGATATGAAGCTCAAGCCCGAGCAGGTCCCGTTGTTCGATGCGGTCGAGAACACGGTGAAGAAGGGCATGGAGCAGCGTCGTCAGGGCTTTGCGGCCATGCGCGAGCAGCGCGAGAATTTCCGCCACGCCGATATCATGGAGCGCCTGGACGCGATGGCCAGCCGTCAGGCCGCACGTGCCACGCGCAGCAAGGAGCTCGCGGATGCCGTTCGTCCGCTCTGGTCTACCTTGAGCGACGAACAGAAGACGGTGGCGCGCCGGGCTGTGCGCGAAGCATTCTCCGAGGGGCGCGCCCGCATGGAGCGGATGGGGGAGAACATGCGCGATCGCTGGCAGGATCGACGCGGCGGCCGGGATCGCGACGGTGACGATCGCGGCTCGCGTCGCGGCCGCTACCATAGCGACGACGACAACAACTGATCGCAGCGCGATCGCCTTCACCAGGCGGCTCCTCGGTGATCGCAGCGCGATCGCCTTCACCAGGCGGCTCCTCGG
>NZ_JBFTZN010000272.1:0-8476 GCF_056406775.1 Allobosea sp. P1_A7 | reverse complement strand
TTCGACCGCATCGTCTCGGTCGGTATGTTCGAGCATGTCGGCGTGGGCTATTACCGTGCCTATTTTCGCAAGATTGCGGAATTGCTCACGGATAACGGTGCTGCGCTCATTCATACGATCGGTCGCACCACGCCGCCGGGTGCGACGAACCCTTTCATCGCCAAATACATCTTCCCCGGCGGCTACATTCCCGCCATGTCGGAAATCACGGCGGCAATCGAACGCGAGGGCCTGATCATCACTGATGTCGAGGTGCTGCGCCTTCACTATGCCGAGACGCTGAAGGCCTGGCGCGAGCGATTCCTCGCTCGGCGCAAGGAGGCGGTGGACATGTATGACGAGCGCTTCGCGCGGATGTGGGAGTTCTATCTGGCGGCTTCAGAAGCGAGTTTCCGCCACGATGGCCTTGTCGTCTTCCAGCTCCAGCTCGCTAAGCGGCTCGACACCTTGCCGATGACGCGCAGTTACATGGAGGCATGATCGGAGCGTCGGCCGCGCGTCAGATCTGCGGAGCGGCCGACAGCACGATCGCGAAGATCTCGCCGGAGTCGTGAGGATTCGTCAGGACGACGCCTTCGACCCATTCCAGCAGGGCACTGTCCCCGGTGGCGAGGGTTTCCCGGTGCGGGGGCCGCGCTATTGTCCAGCCATCGGAGCGAGCGACCAGGACCACGAGTTCTCCCGTCTGGTCGAGCTGGAACGGGCCAGTGCCACTGAAGGACGATTCCCCGGCCCGTCAGCACCGACAAGGTCCTGTCGATGCCGGGAAAGACGGAAAAGGGGCCGTCCGTTCCGACATGGGCCATGGAGATCCGCCAGTCGAAGCCGTTCAGCGAGGCGCCGGGCGGATGCGCTGCGATCTCCGTCGTGGTGCCGCCGCCGTTCTTCCACGGCATGGTGCGGCACGCGCTGGCGCGGATGATGCGCATGATCAGCCGAGAATGCCCGGCAGCTTCAGGCCCTTTGCCTTGGCGCAGTCGATCGCGATCTCGTAGCCGGCATCGGCATGACGCATCACGCCGGTCGCCGGGTCATTCCAAAGGACGCGCTCCAGCCGCTTTGCCGCCTCCGGGGTGCCGTCGGCGACGATGACGACGCCCGAATGCTGCGAATAGCCCATGCCGACGCCGCCACCATGGTGAAGCGAGACCCAGGTCGCGCCGCCGGCAGTGTTGAGCAGCGCGTTCAGCAGTGGCCAATCGGAGACGGCGTCCGAACCGTCCTTCATCGCTTCCGTCTCGCGGTTCGGCGAAGCGACCGAACCCGAATCGAGGTGGTCGCGGCCGATCACCACCGGCGCCTTGAGCTCGCCCTTGGCCACCATCTCGTTGAAGGCCAGGCCGAGCCGGTGCCGGTCGCCGAGGCCGACCCAGCAGATCCGTGCCGGCAGGCCCTGGAACTTGATGCGCTCGCGCGCCATGTCGAGCCAGTTATGCAGATGGTGATCGTCCGGCATCAGCTCCTTCACGCGCTGGTCCGTGCGATAGATGTCCTCCGGATCGCCTGAGAGCGCAGCCCAGCGGAACGGGCCCACGCCGCGGCAGAACAGCGGGCGAATATAGGCCGGAACGAAGCCGGGGAAATCGAAGGCGTTGTCGACACCCATATCCTTCGCCATCTGGCGGATATTATTGCCGTAATCGAGCGTCGGCACGCCCATCTGCTGGAAATCCAGCATGGCGCGGACATGCACGGCCATCGATTTCTTGGCGGCCTCGATCGTACCGGCAGGATCGCGCTCCTTGCGCTCTTCCCACTGCTCGAGCGTCCAGCCGGCCGGCAGATAGCCGTTCAGAGGGTCATGGGCCGAGGTCTGGTCGGTGACGACATCCGGGCGGATGCCGCGCCTGACCATGTCGGGGAAGACTTCCGCCGCATTGCCGAGCACACCGACCGAGACGGCCTTGCCGGCCGCATGGGCGCGCTTGATGATCTCCAGCGCCTCGTCGACACTGTCGGCCTTCTCGTCGAGATAGCCGGTGCGCAGCCGGAACTCGATGCTGGAGGGCTTGCACTCGATGGCGATCATCGAGGCCCCGGCCATCGTCGCGGCGAGCGGCTGGGCCCCACCCATGCCGCCGAGACCGCCGGTCAGGATCCACTTGCCCTTGAGGCTGCCGCCATAATGCTGGCGGCCGACCTCGACGAAGGTTTCGTAAGTGCCCTGAACGATGCCCTGCGTGCMGATATAGATCCAGGACCCCGCGGTCATCTGGCCGTACATCATCAGCCCCGCCTTATCGAGCTCGTGAAAATGCTCCCAGTTCGCGTAGGCCGGCACGAGGTTCGAATTGGCGATCAGCACGCGCGGTGCATCCGCATGGGTGCGGAACACGCCGACGGGCTTGCCGGACTGCACCAGCAGCGTTTCGTCGGCCTCGAGCGAGCGCAGCGCGCCGACGATCCGGTCGAAATCTTCCCAGGTCCGGGCAGCGCGGCCGATGCCGCCATAGACCACGAGCTCGCCGGGCTTCTCGGCGACGTCGGGGTCGAGATTGTTCATCAGCATGCGCAGCGGCGCTTCGGTCAGCCAGCTCTTGGCGGAGAGCTCGCTGCCCCTGGGGCTGCGGATGACGCGGCTATTGTCTATGCGGGTCATGAATGGCTCCGTTCAAACCGTGATCGGGACATGCGGAATGCGTTGTTTCCGTCCGAACAGGGTCAGGGTTTCAGCTTTCTGGCCGCATCGAGCGCGGCTTCGATGATGGCGGAGAGGGCGGCTTGCAGTCCGGCGGCCTTGGGCGTGTCGAAGCGCCAGGGCGGCGTCTCCTCGGTGAGATAGCCGCTCAGCGAGATTTCCATCTGGATCGCGTGCACATCCCGCGCCGGCTGGCCGTAATGCCGGGTGATCCAGCCGCCCTTGAAGCGGCCATTGCTGACATGGTTGAAGCCCGAGCCGGCAAGCGCTGCATCGGCCGCGTGCTGGACCGAAGGTGCGCAGCTCGCACCGGAATTGGTGCCGAGATTGAGCATCGGCAGCGTGCCCGGGAACAGGCGTGGAATGACCGACTTGATGGAGTGGCAGTCCCAGAGCAGGCAGAAACCATGCGCGGCTTTGGCCCGTTCGATCTCGGCTGCGAGTGCGTCGTGATAGGGCTGGAAATAGCCGGCGCGGCGGCGCGCGATCTCGGCCTCGTCGGGCGCTTTTGCCCAGATCGGCTCGCCGTCGAAGGTCGTGGTCGGCACGAGTTCCGTCGTCGCCTGTCCGGGGTAAAGCGATACGCCGGACGGATCGCGGTTGAGGTCGATGACATAGCGCGACAGCCCGGCCTCGACGATCGTCGGTGCGAAGCGCTCGGCAAACACATAGAGCTGGCGCATATGCCAGTCGGTGTCGGGCACGGAACGACCCGTCTCGTTCAGCGCCGCCTTCACCTCCTCCGGCAAGCCAGTGCCGGGATGCGGCATCGACAGGACCAGCGGACCGGCGCCTTGCGTGACGTTGACGATCTCGGAAGGGTTCATGCTCATCACGCCGAGAACTCCGCGAAGCTGTCGAGCCCGGCGGCATCGCTGATCGCGCCGCTGAGCACCAGCTCTGTCGCCGCCGCAAGGTCGGGGGCAAGGTAGCGGTCCGCGTCGAGCGGCGCGATACGCTGCCGGACCAGGGCCAGAACCGGCTCCAGCCGCGGGCTCGTCTTCATCGGGCGATGATGCTCGATCGCTTCCGCCGCGGCCATCAGCTCGACGCCGATGATGCTGGCCGCGTTCCGGGCCATGTCGAGCAGGCGATAGGCGCCATGCGTCGCCATCGAGACATGGTCTTCCTGATTGGCAGAGGTCGGGATCGTGTCGACCGAGGCGGGATAGGCCTTCTGCTTGTTCTCCGATGCCAGCGCGGCTGCCGTGACCTGCGCAATCATGAAGCCGGAGTTCAGCCCGGCATCGCGGGCCAGGAAGGGAGGCAGGCCGCTCATCACGGGGTCAACCAGCAGCGCCATGCGCCGCTCGGACAGGTTGCCGATCTCGCACAGCCCCATGGCGAGGATGTCGGCGGCGAAGGCGACGGGCTCCGCGTGGAAGTTGCCGCCCGAGACGATTTCGCCCGGCCCCAGCACCAGCGGGTTGTCGGTGACCGCGTTGGCCTCGATCGCAAGCGTTGCGGCGGCATTGGCGAGGAGGTCGCGCACGGCCCCCATCACCTGCGGCTGGCAGCGCAGGGAGTAAGGATCCTGGACCTTGGTATCGCCGAAGCGATGGCTGTCGCGGATTTCGCTCTTCGCGATCAGCGCGAGCAATGTTTGCGCAACCCGGATCTGGCCGGGCTGGCCGCGCAGCGCCTGGATGCGAGGGTCGAACGGCGTGTCGGAGCCCTTCAGCGCATCCACGGAGAGTGCGCCAGTGACCAGCGCCGCATCGAAGACGCGGGCGATGTCGCTGAGCGCCGTCAGCGCGATCGCGGTCGAGACCTGCGTGCCGTTGATCAGCGCAAGACCCTCCTTGGCCCCAAGTTCGAGCGGCTTCTGGCCGATCCGGGCCAGGGCATCCCCTGCGGAAAGCGTCTCGCCCTTCAGCCTGATCTCGCCGACGCCCATCAGCGCCGCGGTGAGATGGGCGAGCGGCGCAAGATCGCCGGACGCGCCGACCGAGCCCTTGGCGGGAACGACCGGAAGCGCCTCGGCTGCGAGCGCGCCGACCAGGGCCTCGACCACGACGGGGCGTACGCCGGAGGCCCCGCGCGCCAGGCTCGCGGCCTTCATGGCGAGGATCAGGCGCACGATCCGGTCCGGCAGGGCAGGGCCRGTGCCGACGGCATGGGAGAGGATCAGGTTGCGCTGCAGGGTTGCCAGGTCGGCATCGGCGATGCGCACGCTGGCGAGCTTGCCGAAGCCGGTATTGACGCCATAGGTCACGGTTCCGGCGGCGACGATATCGTCGACGATCGCTTGGGCGGAGGCGATCGCTGCGGCGCTTGCGCCATCCAGCTTGGCTGCGGTGCCGTCAATCACGGCGCGCCATTGCTTCAGGGCGGCCTCGCCCGGCTTCAGGGAGAATGTTGCGGTCATTGGCCGTTCCAGATGCGGGAGTGAAGCGGGTTGAAGCCGATGCGGTAGGCGAGTTCGGCGGGGCGCTCGATCTCCCAGATGGCGAGGTCGCAGCGCTTGCCGGCCTCGAGCGTGCCGATCTCGTCCTGCAGGCCGAGCGCCTTGGCGGCATGGCGCGTCAGCCCGGCCAGCGCCTCTTCGGGTGTCAGCCGGAAGAGCGTGCAGGCCATGTTGAGGACCAGCAGCGGCGAGGTCAGCGGCGAGGATCCGGGATTGGCGTCGGTCGCGAGCGCAATTGCAACGCCATGCTTGCGGAGCAGGTCGATCGGCGGCTTCTGCGTCTCGCGCAGGAAGTAGAAGGCGCCCGGCAGGATGACGGCGACCGTTCCGGACCGGGCCATGGCGATCACGCCCGCCTCGTCGAGATATTCGAGATGGTCGGCCGAGAGTGCGCCATGTTCGGCCGCGAGTGCGGCGCCGCCGAGATTGGAAAGCTGTTCGGCATGGATCTTGACCGGCAGCCCCTTGGCCCTGGCTGCGGTAAATACCCTGGCCGTCTCCTCGGGCGAGAAGGCAATGCCCTCGCAGAACACGTCGACTGCGTCGGCAAGATCCTGCGCGGTCACGGCGTCGAGCATCGGCCCGGTGATCTGGTCGACATAGTCGCCGGAGCGGCCGGTGAACTCCGGCGGAACGGCATGGGCGGCAAGGAAAGTGGTGCGGACGGTGACAGGCCGTTCGCGACCGAGCTGCCGTGCGACCGCAAGCTGCTTCAGCTCGGCCTGCTGTTCGAGCCCGTAGCCCGACTTGATTTCGACGGTCGTGACGCCTTCAGCGATCAAGGCGCCCAGGCGCCGGTCGGCGCTGGCGAAGAGCTCGGCCTCGCTGGCAGCGCGCGTGGCCTTGACGGTGGAGAGGATGCCGCCGCCGGCGCGTGCGATTTCCTCATAGCTCGCGCCCTGCAGCCTGAGCTCGAACTCATGTGCCCGGTCTCCGCCATAGACGAGATGGGTATGGCAATCGATCAGGCCCGGTGTGATCCAGCGTCCGCCGCAGTCGACGGTTTCGCGCGCGTTCAGAGGTGGTGCCTCGCTGCGCGGGCCAGCAAAGACGATGCGACCGTCGTGGGCCGCTACGACCCCGTCTTCGACTGCGCCATAGGGCTGGCCGGCGCCGGGCGCCATGGTCGCGAGGCGGGCATTCACCCAGATCCTGTCGCAGTGGGAAGGTTCCGCAGCCATCCGCATCCTCTCGACTTCGTTTGCGATCCGACTATGCTAGACAATTGCATATGCAATTAGCAAGTGTCATTTGCATATGCAAATCGAGCGAGGAGCTAGCGTGACACAAAACCCGACCCTGCATCTCGCCCAGGCACTCTTGCCGGAGGGCTTTGCCGACAACGTGACGCTCACGATCGCGGAGGGGACAATCACCTCCATGAGCGTCGGAGAGGTTGCTCCGGCCGGTGCCCTGCACCTGGCYGGGCTGACGCTGCCTGGCATGCCGAACCTCCACAGCCATCTGTTCCAGCGCGGCATGGCGGGCCTGTCTGAGCGGCCCGGCGCCACGGCGGATTCGTTCTGGACCTGGCGCGAGGTGATGTATCGCTTCCTCGACCGGCTTGATCCCGACGACGTCCAGGCGATCGCGGCGCAGGCAATGGTCGAAATGCTGGAGGGCGGCTTCACCGCGCTCGCCGAGTTCCACTATCTGCACCATGACAAGGACGGCCAGCCGCATGCCGATATCGCGGCGATGGCGCTGGCGGTTGCGGCAGCAGCCGAGGAAACCGGCATCGGCCTGACCCTGCTGCCGGTGCTCTATCGTTTCGGCAATTTCGGCGGCGCGGCCCCGAGCCATGGCCAGCGTCGCTTCATCAATAATCGCGACAGTTTTGCCCGGCTCATGGAGGCGAGCGCTGTCGCGATCGGCGCTCTGCCGGATTCGCGGCTCGGCGTCGCGCCGCATTCGCTGCGCGCCGTCTCGCCTGAGGATCTGCAGTGGCTGCTTGGCCTGGCGCCTGATGGACCGATCCACATCCATGTCGCCGAACAGATGCGCGAGATCGAGGACAGCCTGAAGATCACTGGGCGTCGCCCGGTCGAGTTCCTGACGGACAGCATTGCGTTGGACAGGCGCTGGTGCCTGATCCACGCCACCCATCTGACGGATGCGGAGCGCGACACCATCGCGCGCAGCGGCGCTGTCGCGGGACTGTGCCCGATCACCGAGTCGAGCCTGGGCGACGGCATCTTCGATGGCGTGCGCTACGCGGCCGCTGGCGGGGCCTTCGGTGTCGGCAGCGATTCCAACATCCAGATCGATGCCGGCGCCGAACTGCGCCAACTCGAATACTCCCAGCGCCTGCGCGATCGCGGGCGTGCCTTGCTGGCGGATGCCGACGCCTCCACGGGACATGCACTCTGGGCAAAGGCCTGTGTCGGCGGCGCCCAAGCCTGTGGTCGTGCCATTGGAAGCCTTGCGGTCGGCCAGCGCGCCGATCTCGTCTCGCTCGATCCCGATCATCCAGCCTTGGTTGGAAAGCGTGGGGAAGCGGCGCTCGATAGCGCGATTTTCGCTGCCAACGCCTTACCCTTGCGCGATGTCCTGGTTGGCGGGCGGCAGGTTGTCAGCGAAGGTCGCCATGTCGCACGCGCCGCTGTCGCGAGCCGATTCGCCGCGACGATGCGTCGGCTGCTTGCCTGAGTCCTTGAAGGATCGTCATGTCGGATAACGGGATCGAGGCTGTAAAGCTGGATGGCACGGGCCCGGTCTATGATCAGATCCGCCGTGCCATCCGGGAACTCGTCCTGAATGGGGCCTGGCCTCCGGGAACGGCGGTGCCGCCGGAGCACGCTCTGATGGAGTGGCTCGGCGCTTCGCGCATGACGGTGCATCGCGCCTTGGTGCAGCTGGCGCGCGAAGGGTTGATCACGCGGCGCCGGCGGTCCGGCACCATCGTGGCGAACCCGCCGGCAAGCCATGCCATGCTCGACATCCTGTCGATACCCGACGAGGTAAGGCAGCTCGGGCAGGACTATTCCTTCGAGATTCTGTCGCGGCGGGACGCACGGCCTTCGCCTGAAGTCGCTGCACGCTTCGAACTGAAGCGCTCGGAACAGGTGGCCCATCTCGTGACCCTGCATCGCAGTGGCGGGCAGCCTCATGTGCTGGAGGAGCGGGTGATTCATCTCGCGACCGTGCCCGCAGCCGCGGCCGAACGATTCGAGACGACGCCTCCCGGCGACTGGTTGCTGCAGCACAGTCTCTGGTCGCAGGCCGAGCACGCGATCAGCGCGGTGGCGGCGGGCGAACGGGAGTCGGGGTTGCTGGAGATCGAGCAGGGCGAGCCATGCCTGCTCGTCGAGCGCCGCACCTGGAATCAGAACCAGCCGGTGACGGCCGTTCGCCTGCTCTATCCTGGCGGGCGCCACCGCTTCATTGGTCGCTTCGGCCCATACGGTGCGGTCTGAGCCGCGCATGAAAAA
>NZ_JBFTZN010000271.1:0-7778 GCF_056406775.1 Allobosea sp. P1_A7 | reverse complement strand
GCCCTGGCGCGCGCCGCGATGCCGTCGAGAATGACGGCGAAGCGGAAGAGCGAGAAGGCGAGATGGAAGCGTCCCGGCCCGTCCTTGCGCCCGGCCGCTGCGCAATAGCGGGAGAGGTATTCGGCTTGCGTCGGGATGCCGAGCGCCTCGCGGTCGAGGCCCATGATGCCCTGATACATGGCGGGGCCGGAATGCCAGGGCAGGCAGGAAAAGGCGGCGTCCGAGAGCGGATGACCGAGCGTCGAGAGCTCCCAGTCGAGCACGGCGACGACGCGCGGCTCGACCGGGTGAAACATCAGATTGCCCAGCCGGAAATCGCCGTGGACGATGGTCGTCTCCGCGCTTTCATCGAGATGGGCGGTCAGCCAATCGATCAGCCGATCGATCTCGGGGATCTCGCGGGTCCTGGTCTCGCGCCATTGCCGGCCCCAGCGCGCGAGCTGTCGGGCATAATAGTTTCCCGGCTTGCCGTAATCGGCGAGCCCAGCCGCCTGCCAGTCGAAGCGATGCAGCGCTGCCAGGGTCTCGGCCATGGCGAAATACATCTGCCGACGCTCGGCCGGCACCACGCCCGGCAGCGCCGCGTCATGGAAGACACGGCCGTCGAGCCGCTCCATCAGATAGAAGGGCGTGCCGACGATATCGTCTTCCGCGTGGAACAGCAGCACCGGCGGCACCGGCACCTGCGAACCCGCGAGCGCCTTGAGGATGCGGTATTCGCGGTCGACCGCATGGGCCGAGGGCAGCAGCGGGCCCGGCGGCTTCTTGCGCATGACCAGCCGCGTGCCGGCTTCGGGAAAGGAGAGGAAGAAGGTCGGGTTCGACTGCCCGCCGCTGATGCGCTCCAGCGCCATCGCGCCGGCCGCCCGCCCGGGCAGGGCGGAGCGCAGGAAGGCTTCGAGCCGGGCAGGATCGAATTCGGGGGCGGCGGAGGCGGGGCCGGCGGACATGCCGGCATCATCGGGGCGGCAGGAGGCGAGGTCAACGCGGCAGGGAGCGTGGGGGGCTTGCGGAGCGTGCCACGATGAGAGCCGCGAGGAGGTTGGCGCAGGCGCAGGCGAGGATCGCGATCGCATAGCTCTGGTTCAGATCGAAGATGAGCCCGGCGGCCGTCGGTCCGATCAGGGTTCCAAACGCGACGCTCGTATAGAGAATGCCGATGATCCCGCTGACATTGCGCCCGCCGAAATTGTCCATGACGACCGCCGGCAGCACGGCGACCCAGCCGCCATAGAAGACGCCATAGAGCAGGGCGAAGACGGCCAGCATCGCGAATCCGCTCGAGAGCCACCAGATGCCCAGAGCGCCGGCCATGCCCAGGAACATGACGAGGAGGGCGCGGTGGCGGCCGATCCGGTCCGCCAGATTCCCGAGGCAGAAGCGGCCGGCCGTGCTGCCGACACCGATCAGCGCGAGCAGCAGGACGGCCCGACCCTGCGGGACGCCGCGATCTAGCGCGTAGGGCACGAGGTGGACGAAGGGGACGAAGGCCCCGAACGAGCCGATCAGGCAGGCTGCGTAGAGCCTGATGAAGGGGCGCGACCACACCGCCTCGCGAATCGACATGCCGGTCGCCTGTGCCGTGATGCCGCCTGGGGGCAGGGCGTCCCCGTCCGGCAGCAGCCCGCGTTGGCGCGGATCGCTTTCGATCAGGAGCGCCATCGCTGCACCAATGATCGCCGCGAGCCCGCCAAGCGTGAAATAGGCGTTCCGCCAGCCGATCTGCTCGATCAGGAGCGAGGCGAGCGGCGGCATCACGAGCGTGCCGACACCGATGCCGCTGACCGCGAGACCCGATGCGAAGCCGCGGCGCTTGACGAACCAGCGCTGCACCGCGCCCAGCGCTGGAACATAGGAGCAGCCGATGCCGAGCCCGACGCCAAGGCCATAGGCCAGGTAGATCTCGGTCAGGCTCCGCGCCGCTCCCGCCGCGGCCATGCCAAGCCCGGTGAGGAGCATGCCGAGGAAGACAAGCCTACGGGCTCCCCAGCGGTCCGCAAGCGGGCCGCTGATCAGTCCGAAGCCGAAATAGAGAAAGCCGGCGAGGGAGAAGACCAGGGAAACCGAAGCGCGGGAGGCGGAAAAATCCGCCTGCAGGGATTCGACGAAGGCGCTGAAGGTATAGGCGCTGCCGAAACCGACGAAGGTGACCGCAAACGCCGCCGCGACCACAAGCCAGCCATGGAAGATCGGGGAGGCGGGACGCGCCGGATTGGTGCTCATCGCAAGGCTCCTCAAAGGGTTGGGTGCTGGCGGTGCCATGTGGTCTCTGCCTGGAAGGCTGTGCCGGCACGGATCAGCATGTCCTCGCCCAGTTGCGCTGCAACGAGCTGGAGCCCGATAGGCATTCCCTCGCAGAAGCCGCCGGGCAATGTGAGCGTCGGGTTGCCGGTCATGTTGAAGGGGCAGGTATAGCGCTGCAGGTCGGCGATCAGCCCGGGCTGCTCTCCCAATGTACTGATCGTCGCGAGCGTCAGCGGCGCGAAAGGCTGAACCGGGGTCAGCAGCAGATCGATTGTGCCGAACAGGGCGGCGATGCGTCCACGAAAGGCCATGCGTCGCAGCAGGAGGCGCTGATAGTCGAGGCCCGACAGCGCGCGGCCCGTCTCGATGACCGAGGCGAGAACCGGGCCGTATTCGTCCTTGCACGCGGGATAGGTCGCTTCATGAGCGATGGCGGCTTCCACTGCGCAGTTCGGTGCCCAATCGGCGACGATCTGCTTCACATCCGGAAAGCGGACCTCGATGATCTCGGCTCCGAGCGCGCGATAGGTTGCGATGGCCTCGTTCAGAGCCATTTGCGTCGTCGCATCGACCCCTTCGCTGTTCCAGGCTGGATCGATGCCGATCCGTACGCCGCCGACGCCTTGCCAGGTCGCTGCGCGATAGTCGGGAACCGGCGCGCCGAGCGCGGTCGGATCCGCGGGATCGGCACCGGCGATGACGTGCAGGATCGCGGCGACATCCCTGGCATCGCGCGCCATCGGCCCGACATGGTCCAGCGTTGCGGCCAGCTCGAATACGCCGTGACGGCTGACGCGGCCCCAGCTCGGTTTCAGCCCAGTCAGGCCGGTCGCGGCGCAGGGCCAGCGGATCGACCCTCCGGTATCTGAGCCGAGCGAGCCGTAGCACAGGCCGGCCGCCGTCGCCGCAGCCGAGCCGCTCGACGAGATTCCGGTCCAGTACGCGGCATTCCAGGGGTTACGGGGCGGCGTCACCATGGGGTGGTGGTCGGAATAGGCCCCTTCCGTCATCTGCAGCTTGCCCAGCACCACGGCTCCCGCTTCCCGCAGGCGGCGCACAACCGTCGCATCCTCCCGCGGCCTGTGCTGCTTGTGGATCAGCATCCCACCGGCCGTCGGAAAGCCTCGCGTCCAGAACAGGTCCTTCACGGCAATCGGCACGCCATGCAGCGGTCCGCGATAGCGCCCGGCCGCGATCTCTGCCTCCGCGGCCTCTGCCTCGGCCAGCGCGGTATCGGCCATCACGCCGGCAAAGCTGTGAAGCTCCGTGTCCAGGCGTTCGATGCGCTCGAGCTGCGACCGCGTCACTGCCACGGGCGAGATGTCGCGCGTCTGGATGCGCGCCGCGAGCTCCGACAATGAGAGGTAATGCGTCGCGTCGGGGAGGCTAGGCATGCATGGCTCCGGCTCGAATGGATAAATCAATGATTGAGTTTTTCTCTTGCTGATCACTTCAAGGGAGCGGGCGATCCGCTGCAATGAAGTGATCAGTTGTAGCTAGTTTGACGAATGACCGGGCTGGGGGCAAACTAGCAATCCTGCAAAAACAAGTTAGAAAAACTAAATGAAACCCGATCGGCTGCCACCGCTGAATGCTCTGCGCGCCTTCGAGGCCACGGCTCGGCATCTCTCCGTGAAGGAGGCCGCCGATGAGCTCTGCGTGACGCCGGGCGCGGTCAGCCAGATGCTCAAGGCCCTGGAGCTTCATTTCGGCACGCAGCTCTTCCGGAGGATCAATCGCGGCATGGCCCTCACGCCCGCCGGGCAGAGCCTGATGCCGCCGGTGCGCAACGCCTTCCGGCAGATCRCCGAGGCATCAAGGCGCATTGTCGCCGATCCCGGCACGGGCCCGCTGACGATCAGCACGACGCCATTCTTCGCGAGCGCCTGGCTGGTGCCACGCCTCAAGCAGTTCCACGACGCCCATCCCGATATCGATCTGCGGGTCGTGACCGGTACTGCTCTGGTCGATTTCGTCCGCGACGGGGTCGATGTCGCGGTCCGGCATGGCTTCGGCCATTATCCGGGATTGCGCAGCGAGCTTCTGGTTGCGGTCGAGGTCGTTCCCGTCGCGGCTCCGGCCCTGCTCGCATCCCTTGGCAGGCCGAAGGATGCGGCTGGCCTGGCGCGCTGGCCGCAGGTCCATGACAGCGAGCGCAAGGCCTGGCAGCGCTGGTTCCAGGCGCAGGGCATCGAGGAATTCAGTGCGCCGCGCGGGCCGTCCTTCGACGATTCAGGCCTGATGCTGAAAGCGGTGCTTTCCGGTCAGGGCGCAGGATTGCTGCCGGCGGCGATGATCGAAACCGACATCGCGGAGGGGCGGCTCGTCCAGCTCGCGAATGTCGCGCTGCTCGAGGATTTCGCCTATTTTCTCGTCTTCCCCGATACAGGCCGGGTGCGGCCCAGGGTTGCCGCGTTCTGCGCCTGGATGCGGGAGGTCGCCGCCGCCTATAGGCAGGCGGCGTAGCTGGGCTGGTAGCTGATCGCCGCCTCAGGCCGTCCTCCGTTCCCTGCCCTGTGCCAGCAAGCCTCCCRCGATGATCAGGCCGCCGCCGAGGAGCGAGACGGGGGAAGGCAGGGTCGTGAATAGGAGGGTGTCGATCAGCATCGCCCAGAGCAGGCCGGAGAATTGCCAGGGTGCGAGTCCGGAGGCTTCGCCGCGCCGGAGCGCGCCAGCGATACAGGCGAGGGCAGCCGTCTGGATCACCGTGAAGAGCAGAACGAGGGCGAAGGCCTCCGCGCTGACCTGATGCCAGAACCAGAGCATCGTTGCCGCGAGCAGCGCGAAACCGACAACCGCGACCTGCATGGCGGTATCGAGGCTGTTCGCGACATCGCGCAGCCGGCGCACCAGGATCTGATACAGCGCGTAGCTGGCGGCCGCGCCAATCGAGGCGAGGATACCTGGCCAGGCTCCGCCTTCGCTCGGCCTGACGATCAGCAGCATGCCGGCAAAGCCGCTCGCAGCACCGAGCCAACGTCCGAGCGAGACGCGCTCGCCGAGCAAGAGCCCGCCCAGTGCAGTGAGCAAAAGCGGCGCCGTGAATCCAAGCGCCGAGGCTGCCGTGACCGGCATGAGGCTATAGGCGACGATCGCCAGCACGTTCGAGGCGACCAGCGCGGCAGCCGCGGCGCGCTGTTCCCATGCGCGCGGCGGGTGCAGCAACCGCGCCCGCGTGACGCCGCTCCTTGGCCAGGCCAGCAGGACGAGGCTTCCCGCCAGGACCAGAAGACAGCGCAGGAAGGTCACCTGCAGCGCGCTCAATCCGTAGGAGGAGACCAGGGTCTTCGACAGGGAGTAGCCCAGGACATAGAGCAGGCTGGAGGACAGCACGAGGCCGACCGCCAGCAACATCGTTCGGCTGCTCCGCTTGTCCCTGACCATCTCGACTCGCATCACCATGCCCGGCACCTCGCGATCACGGGCCGGACCATGCGCGCCCAAAGCGGTGCTGGTAAGTGGCGAGATAGACGACTATCGTAAAAATCATGCCAAAGCGCATAAAGGCATCTCCGCAGGCCCCGCACCGCGTCGTCGCGGTTGCCTATGACCGGCTCTGCACCTTCGAATACGGCATTGTCGCCGAGGTGTTCGGCTCGCGCCGGCCCGGGCTGCCGGAAAACTGGTACGAATTCCGCACCGCCGCCGGCGAGGCCGGGCGTTTGCGCGCCCATGGCAGCCTTGCGGTCGAGGCTGATGGCGGGCTCGACCTGCTGCAGGGGGCGGGCACCATCATCGTTCCCGGCTGGCGCGGCCTGGCCGAGCCGGTGCCGGAGCCGCTGGCGGGCGCGCTTCGCGCGGCGCATCGCGGCGGCAGCCGCGTCGTCTCGATCTGCGGCGGAGCCTATGTGCTGGCGGCTGCCGACCTGTTGGCCGGGCGCAGGGCGACGACCCATTGGCAGTACGGTGCTGATTTTGCGAAGCGCTACCCCGCGGTGCGCCTCGAGCCCGATGTGCTCTATGTCGACGAGGGCGACATCCTGACCTCGGCCGGCAGCGCGGCCGGCATCGACCTTTGCCTGCATATCGTCCGCCGCGACCATGGGCCCGAGGCTGCGAACCTGGTGGCGCGCAGCATGGTCGTGCCGCCGCATCGCAGCGGCGGCCAGGCACAGTTCGTCCGTCGCCCGCTACCGCCGCAGACCGGGTCGCGCCTGTCGCCATTGCTCGACTGGATGCGTTCGTCGCTGGCCGAGGACCTGACCTTGCAGCGGCTCAGCGACCGGGCCGGCATGAGCCAGCGCACGTTCTTCCGGCGTTTCACAGAGGCCACTGGCAGCGCGCCGGGCGAGTGGATCCTCAACGAGCGTGTCGCCCATGCCTGCGATCTGCTGGAGACGACCACGCTCGGGGTCGACGAGGTCGCCTATCGCGCCGGGCTCGGTTCCGCGGCGGCGTTGCGCCACCATTTCCGGCAGCGTCTGCGCACCACGCCAACCGCCCATCGGCTGCAGTTCTCGCGCGGCTAGGCGGCTTCGGCCGCGTGTTGCATCAGCTGGGCTCCAAACCGCGCGCTGTGCTGCGCGCGGTCGTGACGCGCTGAGGATCAGGCCGCATCCAGCCCATAGAGCGAGTGCAGCGTCCGCACGGCGAGCTCGGTATAGGCGGCGTCGATCAGCACCGAGAACTTGATCTCGGAGGTCGTGATCGCGCGGATGTTGATGCCCTTCTCGGCGAGCGCGTGGAAGGCGCGGGCCGCTACACCGGCATGGCTGCGCATGCCGACGCCGATGGCCGAGATCTTCACCACGTCGGTGGCGCCCTGCAGGCTCTGGTAGGCGATGCTGTCGTGGCGGCTCTCGAGCAGCGTCTTGGCGCGCTCGTAATCGGCGGTCGGGACGGTGAAGGTGATGTCGGTGGTCGCCTGGTCGTCCGAGACGACCTGGATGATCATGTCGACATTGATGTTCGCATCAGCGAGCGGACCGAAGATGGCCGCGGCCACGCCCGGCTTGTCGGCGACACGCCGGAGCGTGATCTGGGCTTCGTCGCGCGAAAACGCGATGCCGGTGACGATCTGCTGTTCCACGATGTCGTCCTCGTCGCAGATGAGGGTGCCTGGATTGGGATTGTCGGGGTCGTCGAAGGAGGAGCGCACATAGGTCGGTACGCGCTGGACCATGGCGATCTCGACCGAGCGCACTTGCAGCACCTTCGAGCCGAGCGAGGCCATTTCCAGCATCTCCTCGAAGGAGACCTTGTCCATGCGCCGGGCCTTCGGCACGACGCGCGGGTCGGTGGTATAGACGCCGTCGACATCGGTGTAGATGTCGCAGCGATCGGCCTTGAGGCCGGCGGCAAGCGCGACCGCGCTGGTGTCGGAGCCGCCGCGCCCGAGCGTAACGATGCGTTTCGTCGTTGCGTGCATGCCCTGGAAGCCGGAGCAGACCGCGATCTCGCGATTGCGGTCGAAGCCGGCGAGGATGCCGGCGCCGTCGACGCCCTCGATGCGGGCGGAGCCATGGGCGTCCGAGCCGAAGAGCGGGATCTGCCAGCCCTGCCAGGAGCGCGCCGGCAGGCCCATGGACTGGAGC
>NZ_JBFTZN010000270.1:0-14850 GCF_056406775.1 Allobosea sp. P1_A7 | reverse complement strand
GCCAGACGATGGCGTCGTCACCAGTGCCGGCATTGATCGTATCGTTGCCCCCGAGGCCGAAGATCAGGTCGTTGCCCGCCGAGCCGGTGATCGTCGTCCCGGCTGCCGTTCCCAGCTGGGTGGTGTATACCGTCGCGCCGAACTGAACCTTTTCGATCGTCGTCAGCGTGTCGCGGCCATCGGCATCGCTTGTAATGGTCAGCACGCCGGCATTGGTCGTGGTGAGGGTATGGTCGAGCACCGATCCGGTGAACACCGCCGTGTCCGTGCCGTTGCCGCCGGTCAGTGCGTTGTTGCCGGCATTRCCGGTGAGGATGTTGTCGCCGGTATTGCCAGTCGCGCTGACATTCGCGGTTCCCGTCAGCGTGACGTTCTCGACATTGGCGTAGAGTGCGAGGTCGAGATTGACCGCTCCGGTCACCGTATCGATGCCGCCGGCAGCGCCTGCGGCCTCGATGACCTGGTCCCGTTGAGCAGCCGTGCCTGCCACATCGTCGATGACATAGGTGTCGTCGCCGGCACCGCCGGTCATGACGTCGCCCGTAGTGTTGGGATTGGCGCCGCCATCGAGMMGATCGTTGCCTGCGCCGCCGTTCAGCGTGTCGGCACCGGCCCCGCCGCTGAGCACGTCGTTGCCCWGWCCRCCGRTCAGCGCGTCGTTACCGGCCCCGCCGCTGAGCGCGTTGTCGTTGGCATCACCGGTGATCGAGTCGTTGCCGCTCCCGCCGATGAAATTCTCGATATTGGCGATCGTGTCGGAAGTTGCGTTCGTGGTCCCCGACCCCGCAACGACCGCCGCGGTTGCGCCGTTCAGCGTCACGGTCAAAACCGCCGTTGCCGCCGAGTAATCCGCGGTGTCGATCCCGGTGCCACCATCGAGGACGTCGCGGACGGTGTCGACRCCGGCGACCAGCGTATCGTTATCGGCGCCACCATTGAGCGTATCGGCGCCGGCTCCGCCATTCAGGACGTCGTCACCTGCCAGGCCGTTCAGCGTGTCGTTGCCCGCCAGGCCGTTGATCAGGTTTGGATCGGCCGTGCCGGTAATGGTTTCGTTCCCACCGGTTCCGACCCGGGCGACGATCTGGGAGGTCACCGACTCGGCAAGCCCGTCACCATCGATATAGCTGACGATCACCCGATAGAAATTGGCGTCGTTGATGGTGCGGTTGGCGTTGGCCGTCGGCAGCCCGGCATTGGTCCAGGGTCCTGTTCCGGTTGCCGAGGTCTGCCATTGGTAGCGGATGGTGTTGGCAATGCCGTTGGCGTCGACGATTCCAGCGGTGCTGGCCGTCAGGACATTGGTGCCGGTGCTGGTGATCGTCGGTGCGCCGCTTGCTCGTGCCAGCGACACATCCGTGAACGTTCCGGTCGGAATGCCATTGGCATCGAAATTCGTGAACCGCGCGAYCTCGATATTCACGAGCGTGTCGGTGCCTTCGTCGTCGATCARCGGGATCTTGATGCCATCTGCCCCGAGGACCGGYGCCACGACWGTGTCGACGACTGTYACCGTGCCRTTGGCATTGCGCGYGAGGGTGAAGTCGGCGCGGCTGCCGTGGAAGACCGCCACGTCGGTATCGGTTGCCAGGGCGCCGTCGGAGATGATCTCGCGCACCGCTTCGAGCTGGCCCGGATTGATCTGTCCGGTTCGCATCAGGTCKGCGACCGATTTTCCGTCCCAATTGGCATTGCCGGTCCCCGAGATGAGGGTGGTCAAGCCATCGACCGTGAACAGCTGGGCGCTCGCCGGGTCCTTGGTGGCATGCACSGAGATCCGGACATTGAGCCAGCGGTCGCCRTCGATCAGATCRTTGCCGGCATTGCCGGTGATGGTGTCGCTGCCGGCACCGCCGAGCAGGATGTCGCCACCATTGCCGGGGTCGAAGACAGTGGTGTCGGGAGCGAGATCGCGGAAATGCGAGCCAGGGRCCGCCATGGCCGCGACGGTCSCCGCCGATTGTCCGATGACCGCACCGGRCGCCAGCTTGATGAAGTCCTCGAGCCCGCGGATCAGGTCGACGTTCTGGGACAGAAGCTTGCTGTCCGTCGCGGGCCCATTGACCGGGCCGGTTCCTGCACCGACAGCGCCGACCGGAAAGCTGGTCCCGATCAATGTATCGTTGTGCTTCCAGCCCGAGGCACCTTCCACCGAGTCGTTGCGGTCCCGCAATGTCAGCGCGAGCTGATTGGCGAAGCGCGAGATGCCGAGATCGATGACGCCGTCGGTTTCGTCTCCCTTCTGAATGGACCAGTCGAAGCCCAGCATGCCGTTRTTGCGCTGGATTCCGGCGCCCTGGACCATGATGTCGTCGCCGGACTCGCCATCATAGTCGGTGTCGTTGCCCTGGCCGTTGAGGATGTCGTGTCCGATGATCGGCGAGTTGAAGAACAGGTCCGAGTTTTCACCCGACAGACCGTCAAAACCCTCGCCTCCCTCGATCCAGTCATCCCCYTCRTTGCCCATCAGTCCGTCGGGTGCKGAACCGCCGAGAATGAAGTCATTGCCCGGGCCGGCGAACACTTCCTTGGCGTCCGTGACGCCCATGATGAAATCGTTGCCCTCGCCGCCGAACATGAGGGTGAGGCCCGCATCGCTGGCGATCACGTCGTCACCGGCTTCGCCGCGCAGGAAATTGTCCCCGAACGGATCCTCGATGATGTCGTCGCCGCCGCCGCCGAACACCTGGTCGGATTCCATGCCGGCATTCAGATAGTCATTGCCGTCATCGCCCCAGAGGGTGTCGATGCCCTTGTCGCCATACAGCCTGTCATTGCCCTCGGTGCCGCCGAGAACGACGTGTTCACCGCCGGAGAACTGCAGGATTCCGCCATCGAAGATCGGCTTGCCATCCGCATCGAGAACCGGCTGACCGTTGGCATCCAGGCGGGCCGTCCCTTCGACCCGGTGAACCTTGGGATCGATGCCTTGCACGAAAGGATCGGAGTGCACGGGATCGAGCAGGCTGCGATCGGCTGGATCGGTCCCGTCGCGCGCGGCAATGCCGCTATAGTTCTCCTGACCCGCCAGCTTGTCGAGCTCCAGGATCATGTCCGGAACCGACATGAGGTTGCCCGGAAGATGCGTCGAATGGAGATCGCCCAGGTCGGTATTGCGCATGACCAGGTCGGTGAACGAATTGGGCTCCAGCAGGTTCAGCAGGTTCATGCCCTGCGTGCGGCTGAGRTAATAGAACCGGTCGCCGTTTTGCAGGTGCTCGAGTTGATACTCGAACACGAAGTTGAAGGTCGAGCCGAGCTGGCCGCCGAACTCGTTGATCTCCTCGGCCAGACCGCCGATCCACAGATCGACATGGTTCAGTCCGCCAAGGCTGTCGTCATGGGGACCGGCGCCGTCCGCCGCATAGAGGCCGGTCGCGTTCAGGAAGTCGAGGCGGTCAGCCGGAGCATGAATCGTATGCGCCAGGACCGGCGGCTGCATGGCGGCATTSGCKGGCACGGTCTGATCGGTGCCGAGCACGATGGCCATGGCGGCTGCACGCTTGCCCTCCGAGGTCGTCTCGGCGGCGATCAGCGGATGGGTGCCATAGGCTGCGATGAAGTTGACCACGGATAGCGGGTGCTTGATGTGCTGGGTGAAGTCGGCCCAGCTGGTATAGGGCTTGAGGTCGGCGCCGCCGGTCGTGGCGTAGATTTGAGCGCGCGCGTCGTTCAAGCTCGGGATGCCGGTGTCGCGAGCCCGGGCGAGGTTCAAGGCGGGAAGATCGAGCGGCAGTCCGAGCAGATTGTTCCGCAAGGCTTCGACGACGAATTCGTCGATTTCATTGCCGACCGAACGGGACATGCCGCGGATCAGCGCACCGGTCGCCACCTCGTCGCTGAATCCGACRGGGSCCCCAAGGCTATCCCGGACGACGCCGCCGGCGGTGAATTCCTGCGGATTGAGGAAGGCCTGGATCAGGCCGACCTGCTGCGCATCATCGGCCGAAGCGTTGTCGCTGTTGACGAGCGAGAGATCATTGTCGAGCCGGTCCACGGTATCGACCAGCATCGAATGGCCGAAGCGATAGACGGTGTGGGCAAACTCGGCGACGATCGCCGGATTCAGATCGGCCGAGTTGGTGAAGACGAACGGATCGACATTCGGCTGAATGCGGCGCGCGAACTCCTCGAACACGAGATGCTGGTATTGCATCTCGGTGACGAAGCGGGCGGCCTGGAACAGACGCTCGCCATCCCAGTCCAATGCATCGATCGCCSCAGCCTTTGCSAACGGGTCGGTCAGCGCGTTGATGGCATCGAGCTCGACCTGACTGATCGCCGTCCGGGCGTTGTCGGGATCGGCGGCGAGCCATTGATTGACGATGGCCACGTCGCCGGAGGCGATGATGGTGTCCTTGTTCGCCTCGACGAGGCGATTGTGCTCGGAATGGAAGATCGTGTGAACCGCGGTCAGCCCGATGTTCTCGTTGCCGCGGCCGTCGCCGGTCAGGAAATGCGAGTTGAGCAGTTCATCATCGTATTGAAGATTATGGCCCTGGCCGTCATCCGGGACGGGGTTCCCGACAATGCTGTCGGCGTCGGGCTGCAAGACGCCGCCGATCACCACCGGTACAGCAGTGTGCGCGATGTCGTTGAGGAAGGCATGACCGGTACCGATCACCTGGAAGACGGTTGCAGTCGCCCCCGGCAAGGGAACGAAACCTGCCGGCAGGTCGCTCGGAAGGATGTGGTGAATGTCCAGGCCGCCCGCCTTGCCCTCGACGGCAACCGTTGAAATGCGGGTCGTCACCCCGTCGTTTTCAAACACATTGACCATGACCTGGGCATAGCCATGCGTGCCCGGCGTGAACTTGCCATAGGCGTCGACGACGAGTTGCGGGACGTCGAGGACATCGGCGTCGTTCAACTCCAGCCCCAGCTTCTCYGCCGCCTGCGCCTTCACTTCTGCCCAATTTGCAATGCCGCCATGGACGCCATTGAGCAGGTGGCCGGTGTTCACGGCATGCGAGTCCGCGATGCCATCATTACCGACGGCGTCCACGCTGAACTTGTACTCSCGCAGGAAAACCTGATGCGAGGCGCTGGAGGTGTAGGTCTGGTTCTGGTCAACGAACGGCGTCGTCGTGTTCTGGGACTCGGTTCCCAGCGGATTCGGGTTGCCATTGGCGTCGAAGGGCGTCACCCGCGACAACGTCATGAAGCGGAATTCCGGCGCAAGGTCGTCCGCATTGCCGAGGATATGGTCCGGGCCGGCGATCAGCGGATCGTCGGCCTGGAGCGGGATGTAGATCGTGCCGTTGCTGCCTTTGGTAACGAGGTCGAGGCCGTGATCGAAGAACTGGCCGAAGAACGTCATCCAGGCGCTGTTTGGAGGCGAGAGGCCGACGTCGGGCGAACGGTCCTCGATCAGGATCGAACCATCATTGGACAACTCGAGACCGGCATCCGCGATGAGATTGACCAGGTGCTGGCCGGCCGGGTCGGCCACGGCCTGGGAGAGCGCCACCGCATTGGCCGCTGCAGCGGTCGCCAGCCCCTGGGCGGTGCCCTCGGCAAGGACGACCGTATTGAATTCGGGAATRGTGACGCCGTCGCCGACGGCTCCCTGCACGGCCGTCACGGTCGCCACGAAGGTCGTGAGGGCGTTCACCTGGGCCTGGGCGCTGGCAATGTCCGCGGCTGCGGCAGCCGTGCCGGGCGCCTGAAGCGCAGCCAGGACGCTGGTTGCTGCCGCAAGGGCGGCCGTCGCCGCCGTGACGGCGTCGCCTGCATTCGTCGAGACGTCGACGACGCCATCGGCGGCCACGTCGGCGCGAAGCGCCGTCAGGCTCGCAAGCGCGCTGCTGATCTGGGTCTGTACAATTCCCGCAGCCGTCACGGCCTGCCCGTAAGCTAACGCCGTTGCCGCGGCGAAGGGAGCGGCCGCGGCCGCCGCATCACGCGCGGCCAGGATCAGATCGGCAGCGGCTGCCGCCACGGAAGACCCCGGCGTCAGCGAAATACCCCCGGCCGCCGCGCTCCTTTCGAGGGCCGCGATCAGGGCAGATCTGTTGGTCAGCGTCTGATCGACGATCAGGTTCGAGATGATGCGAGGATCGGCATCCGCGACGCTGTGGACGTTCACACCCGGCTGGTTGCTCGAGGTGGTGATGGTGGGGTCGTAATTGGTATTGGTGACGACCGGTGCTCCGGGGGGGCCGAGCGGCATCATGTCGCCATCGGCATCATTGATGTAGGTCGGGGTCAGCAGCCGCGGGAAGATTCCGTCCGCAGCGCCAGCCTGGCTCTGACCTGGAAGGAGATGATTGTTACTGCCATCGACCGTTCTAAGGCCGATTGGCAGCAAGGATGCATCTTGACCGATAATATCGACAAGACTTTCACCCGCAACGTTACGCTCTGCAACCTTGATTTGCTCAAGAATCTTGTTCAGATCGGCGAGATTGACCACAAAGCTCGAAGCCATGATGGACCCCAAATTGCAAAACGCGGATTAATATTAGGGGCACATTAACTCCACCAACGTATAGGTGGTTAGAGGACAAGGTCACGGTATTTTCGGGACCAGCGCGTGCCTTTGGGGGGCCGCTGGTCTGTGGTCCATTGGGGCCGAAACCTCCGACCTTGGTCTGAGGGCGTGGCAGCGAAACCTGCGACCATGGTCCGGTTCGTTCGGCTCTCTMGGTGCCGCAACCAGGCGGGCGATGACGCTGTCAGGCGTCGGTTCCATCGCACCATTGACGTTCAAGTCCGCCGTCTACGATCCGACACGGCTCCGGCCGTCAAAAACAGTGGCGGCCCACTTCGTGCTCACGCCGCACCACGACCAGTCAGGCGAGCGCGACAACCTGGGGCGGACATCGAAAGCCGGCGATGCCGAGGGGCGCTCGGCGCTGTTCCTGGCCGCCAACACGATCATGAACGGTCGAGGACAATCGTCGCCGCTGCGCAAGTTCGGCGCGCGGCTTTCCCGGCTGAAGGGCCGCAGGCGCGTGATCGTCGCGGTGGCCCGCAAGCTCTCGCGGGCGTGCTGCACTGGAGGTGGACCGCCGGCCCCATGTTACTCGAGCCGGCTGACCGCGCGAGAAAACGCTTTTCACGGAAGCTGCACTACGTGGGTTAGTGAGATTCCTTTGGCGCGCTAATCCGAGCTCGGATGCGATCCTGATTGGAGGCCTCGAGGCCGCTACAGACAGCGCCAGCGAGCGTCATCGTCAGCGCCCGCCTTCGGCAACAGCCTCTTGAGTTAGGTATCAGCCTCGTCAGCCTGAAAGGATAGTCGCAGCTTTTGATACACCGCCTGCTGCTGCCCCCCGCAATCTCGCTACAGATATTCTTTGCCGAAGGACCTGGCGCCCCCTGATAAGCTCAGCATGCAGAGAATGATGGCCCGCCTCGGTTGTCCGCTCTGGGATCGGCAAATTTTACGCTCTTGCATTCGGGGTCAAAGCTTGAAACCCTGGTCGTTCGTGCTGCGGTTGGGTGGGGAACCCCTAACGGAGGAAGCCGATGCGGCAACTAGCGATGGACAAGCCGATCATGGTCTCAGGCCATAATGTCGAGCTTGGGGACGCGCTCCGCGAATTCGCCGAGCGCAAGATCGAAGAGACCGCCGGGAAATATTTCGGGCGGATCACCGAGGCGACGGTGCAATTCAAGAAGACGGGGGCCTTCTACGCCTGCGCAATCCGGTTCCGCTCGCGTGGCATGCAAAACCTCGCCGCCGAGCACGAGAACGTAGAAATCTACACTGCCTTCAACATCTGCCTCGAAAAGCTCTCGAAACAGCTTCGCCGCGCCAAGCGCCAAATGCGCGAGGACAAGGCGCAGCGTCCCGACAAGGTCGCCATGGTGAATGAAGGGCTGCGCGCACCGCCGCTTCCGGCCTCCGATCTCGGCGAGGAGGAGAGCTACAATCCCGCCGCCGTGCCCACCGATCCCTATGCAAAGGCACTGATGCAGGCGAGCAAAGCCGACATCGAAGCCCGCCACACCGATCCCCGCCGGGAAGCAGTCGAGTAACGCCCGACCCTACGAGGGGTCAGAACAAGAGCTGCTCAAAATCTTACGCTAAGGTCGAACGGAGCATGAACATCATGCGGCGGTCGAATTAGTGCTGGCAGGGCTTGCCACGGCGCCAGTCTCGGGATGGGTAGCCGACTGTGAAGCATCGAGACGTGGCTGTGCCACATTCTTCGACAGACAGGAGAACCGTTCCGGAGGCTCGCAAATAGCACTGTACAAACCAGTTCCAATTGGCACAATCTCTGCTTCCAGCTTTCGTCCTCAGTGTTTTGAGCAAGGCATGCAGCGGCGGGCCATCTTCGTCACCTCTCCGCTCAAGGCTGAGCCTGTCCCTCGCATCCACCAAGCTGCCGGGTTCGAGGCCGAGGTTGCCTTCAATCCGGATCTAGTGCCGCCGACGCGTCACATCGCCGACCGCAAGATCGTTTTATCGTTCCAGCGAAAATCGGAACGGGAAGCACGCTGGCGAAGTCCCCTTGCCCGTGGGGCGATCCTCTTGGACTTTCCCGCTGGCCTTATCGATAGTGACATCGTCATCAGCACCAGTCGCGGCGTCCATGCCAAGCCGTCGGCTGAATTCGCCATGATGGCGATGCTGATCCGATGTGAAGCGTCATTCCTACCTGAGCCCCGCAGTAGTCCAAGACTGAGCTGGCAGACTGCCCAGTCGAGCGAGAACTTCGGACGGTGGCGAGGCTGTGATTGGCCGGCTTGGATTGATTGTGCCGACTGGCCTTCCGTGATGAACGACGTCCCGACTGTCATTCCATTTTTGCAGATAATCCGCTTTTCCGCGGTGGACGGCTTCGAAAAATCTTTGGAGGGCGAACAATGAGCAAAGGCGAGCGGGGCATGTTGATCAATAGGTTTCTAGGCGCAGCATCTTTGGCTTTGGGGCTCGCCGCGGCCACGCTGGCGTCGGCTCAGACCCTGACTGTGGGCGTACGTGCAGGTCCGGAATCGATGGACCCACATTTCAGCGCGCTCGGTGTCCATGTCGAGGCGCTCAAGCATGTCTTCGACACGCTGGTCAAGTCCAACGAGAAGCTGCAGGTCGAGCCGGGGCTAGCCGAGTCATGGAAGCCGGTCGATGCAACCACTTGGGAGTTCAAGCTCCGCAAGGGCGTGAAATTCCACGACGGCTCGGATTTCACCGCAGAGGACGTGAAGTTCTCGATCGAGCGCATCGCCAATGTCACCGGCCCCAATCCGGCGACGCTCTACACCCGACGCGTCAAGGAGGTGAAGATCGTCGATGCCTTCACCGTCCATCTGCTGACCGAGGGCGCCGCGCCGACCCTGCCCAACGATCTTGTCAGGCTGTTCATCGTTTCTTCCAAGGCGGCTGCCGGTCTCAATCGCGAGACCTCAAACGAAGCCTTCAACTCCGGAAAGGCCGCGATCGGAACCGGGCCCTATAAACTCGTCTCCTGGACCCCGAAGGCTGATCTGACGCTCGACCGCTTCGAGGGTTATTGGGCCGGCCCGCAGCCCTGGCAGCGGGTCGTGCGCAAGGAGATCGCCAATGACGCGGCGCGCGTTGCTCAATTGCGCGCTCGACAGGTCGACATGATTGCGCGCGTTTCGGCCAACGACGTCGCCTCGCTGCAGAAGGACGCCAAGCTCAGCGTACCGACGCAGGACACCATCTTCGTCTTCCTGCTTGATTTCGATCTACGCGAGAAGACGCCGCAGGTCAGCRCCAAGGATGGCTCAGCACTGCCCGCAAACCCGTTCCGGGATCCGCGCGTGCGCGAGGCGATCGACCTCGCCATCGACCGTAGCCAGCTTGGCGAGATCGCGATGGACGGCATGGGTTCGCCGGCGACGCAGCTCGTCTCGCAGGGCATATTCGGCTACAATGACAACATTCCCGCCACCAAGGCCAACCTAGAGCGTTCGCGTCAGTTGCTTAAGGAGGCCGGCTACCCCAATGGCTTCAAGTTCACCCTGAGCTTTACCGTGGATCGTCTCCCGGGCGACCGCGAAATCGGCACGACACTGGTCCAGATGCTGGCGCGGGTCGGAATCGACGTCGCCGCCAACGGCGTTCCGGTCTCCATCCTGTTCTCGGCCCGACCACGAGGCGAGCTGTCGGCGACCATGGCCGGCTGGGGCACGATAACCGGGGAGGCCTACTACACCTATTCGGCCATCGCCCATTCCAACGATCCCGCCAAGAAGCTCGGACAGTTCAACTGGCGCGCCTATGCCAACCCGGAGGTCGATCAGCTGATCGACGATGCTGGCGGAGAGCTCGACGATGCCAAGCGCCGCGACATGCTGAACAAGGCCGCTGGCCTCTTCATGAAGGATCGTGCGACGCTGCCGCTGACCGTAATCAAGTATGCTTGGGCCGTCTGGAAGGATCGGGCCCAAACCGTGCGACTACGCAGCGACGAGGAGACGCTGGCGATGGACATCGTGCCTGTGAAGTGAGAAGCCGACACTGGTAGTTTCAATCGTTGCGCGGAGTCAGTCGAGCCGCGCGACGATCCCCTTGGCGGCTTCGGAGGCTGCCGGAAACCGCTCCATGATCTGCGGATCATGCCCCGGGATCACCAGCCGGGGATCACTGGCGAGTTCGCGCAGGCGCTTGAAGCCTTCCAGCGTTGCGCCGACATTGTAGATCCACGGGAACGGGATATCCCGCTCGAAATTCTMGAAGAAATGGGTCGCGTCCGAAGCGAGCACGAGCCAGCCCTTTCGCGTCTTCACGCGCACAACCTGCTGCCCCTCGGTATGGCCGCCGACGCGGTGGAGCGTGATCCCGGGTGCGAGCATGCCCTCGTCCGTGTGATAAGCGACGCGCCCTTCGAAGAGCTTGCGCACCGTCGCGGCGATGTCCTCTGGATCGTACCCACCGCGCAGCATGCCGTGGCACATGCACGGGCCGGTGGCATAGGCCATCTCCGACGTCTGGAGATGAAACCGCGCCTGCGGGAACAGATGCTGGTTGCCGCAGTGGTCGTAGTGCAAATGCGTCAGCACAACGTCGCGAATGGACGCGGGTTCGATGCCGAGGAGCGCGAGCCCTTCACTCGGACAGCGCAGATGCTGGCGGCCGCGGGTGCGCGCTACATCGGCATTGAAGCCCGTATCAACGACGACAGCGCCCGACGGACCCCTGATCACGAAGACGAAGTAGTCAAACGGCATCGGCCCGTCATGGGCATCGCCACCCAGGAAATTCTCGCTGCGCCTGCGCGCCGCGTGGTGGGCGAAGCGGATGGCGTAAACTTCGTGAATCGGCAGATCGGTCATGAGCGCGGCCTCGATCAGGTGATGGTCAACCCGCCATCGACTGTGATGGTCGAGCCTGTGACATAGGACGCTCCCTCGCCCGCGAGATAGACGACGGCCCCTGCGACGTCCTCGGGGAGTCCCGCGCGGCCCACGGGGATCGGCGCGAGCTTGCGGGCGCGAACCTCCGGATCGGCGAGCATGTGGCGATTGATATCGGTCTCGATCGTACCCGGAGCGACGAGGTTGACGGTAATACCGTGAGGAGCGAGCTCGAGAGCCATGGCGCGGGCCAACATCATCACGCCGCCCTTAGTCGCAACGTAATGGGCAATGGCAGGGTTAGCATGGGCCTGGTTAACCGACGAGACCATGATGATCCGGGCCGGCCTGCGATGGCCGATCATGAGCTTGGCGGCTTCCTGCGAGCAGGCGAAATAACCCTGCAGATTCACAGCATGGATACTGGCCCAGTCCTCGTCAGTGATGTCGAGGAAGGGCTTTCGCTGGATCTTGGCGGCGTTGCAGACGAGGATGCCGAGACCGCCCAACGCCTTGTCCGCCTGCCTTACTGCGGCGCGGGCGGCGGCCGCATCGCCCATATCGGCATGCACGAGCACCGTGTTTCGGCCGAGTGCGCGGATCTCCGTGGCGAGCGTCTCGGCGGCCGATTCACTTCGATACCAGTGAAGCGCGACGTCGGCACCTTCGCGCGCCAGCGCCAGCGCAATCCCGCGCCCAATCCCTTGGCTGTCGGCCCCGGTCACCAAGGCGGTCGTCGATGCAAGTGCCACAACTTATCCTATCAGCTTTTGCCATTATCGGAGATCAGGAGGACCGCCGCGAGCCTACATGTGCGTCGGTGTGACTTGCCAATCCGTTATGGTTGCGGGTTCAATCCGTCAGTCGGATGGACTTCTCGCTGCACAGATCGATGAGGTCACTATCGCTCTCGACCTCGTCGCTGAACTTGGCAAGGACGGAGTAGCTGCAGCCCGTGGGCTTGTTCAGCTTGAGGGCAATGCTCTTGCCGGGCCCGAGCGGCTTGGTGAGCTTGGCGATCAGGCGCGGCTGCTCGCCCGACGTCGTGATTTCCAGGGAAGCCAGTGGCGCGGTACGCGCGTTCGTCACCTTGACTTGAGCCGGCGGCTTGGGTGATTGGGCGACCGCGGGAGCAGTCGCGAAGCAAACGAATAGGCCGGCGCCGAACAGGCCAGCAGAGATAACGGGCTTGAATTTCATTGTCGTTTCGTTCCCCGAATAGCGAGCTTGAAACGCTCTTGCATATCTCACAACGGCCTTTCGGCGAAAACAAGCAGTCAAAGAGGCTTGGAATGCCGGTAGCAGGTTGCGCCCGGCAGTCGAGTAGAAGCTGTCACCGTTCGATGCATGGATGAGCGGCGAAGCGCTCCTGTCGAGGAGAAGCGTGAACCCGCGGTTTAGATCAAGAAGTCAGTCGCACCCAATGATCTGATCTGCTTGAATGATGGCCGGAAATTCAAGGGCCTCAAACGTCGTCTGCTGACGTCTTACAATCTGTCGCCTGGCGATCACGCCAGAGGCCGTGCCTGCCGCTCTCGACCCAACTGCGTCTGACGGGCATTCTTGTGGATGTTCATCCGGTCCTCCTTCGATGGAGACTGAAGCTTCGCAACCTCAGCTTCCTCGCTCGGGACCGGATGGACAACCTATTGAGAGCTCACACCTAGGGAATTTGCAACAGAACCCCTCGAAGAGCTTGTGCAGTCAGGGGCGATCTCAGACATGGGGCCTGACGTGCTTCGTCATGTTGCGATGCCGCGACTTGGCGATGTTCATTTCTTCCCTGACGCGGGCGGGCGCTCTGGCCAGCGGCGCGTCCTTCGTCCGATCCCAACGCGCCGGCCAGCACGGCCAGGGCCTTGGCCTCGCCTTCGCTGAAATGGACGATCACCTGGAGCGGGGCATGCGTTCTTGGGTGCGTGAGCGTGTCAGATATGGCGGCACGGTCCTTGCGCCGTTTCTGAGTCGTTCGCGGGACGTTCTTCCGCACTGGCAACATCCTGCCAGTTACGGACAGCGCTGTTCTTATCTGTTCGGGTCTGTTCGGTTGGCGGGGATGTTCGCTGTGAGCGGGCGCATCACGAACGCCGATGCCGCACGTCCACGTCTTGCCGTTCTCTTCATTCCGATCGCCTCTCCTCTCCCGTCCCTCGAAGCACGAGCGTGTCGAGGATACGACGCGTCCATCTGAACGCTCCGGAGCAAATCCCTGCACAGAACCTCCGGCCGTGAAAGGCGAGCCGCCGGTGCTTCGTGAAAAGGGGCTTCTACAATGCCGCGCAGGTTCTGTTGCGATCGCCGGTAGGCGCGGCGGATATCGCACCATTCCCGTAACAATGCCGCCTAGAATCTAAATCCGTCCATCGCAGTGCAGTTTGCGATTCTCGCCGCGGCGTGAACGGGCGAATGTCCAGATCCTATGGCGCCCAGGGAATTGCGTCCGACGACACCCACACCATCCGCCGAGCCGCTCCCGATCATCGTGACGCTTCCCTTCGCGATGTCGCCGCCAAGCTGGCGTCGCACCCCGACGAGGTTGGCCCGGTTTCGTCAGCAGGATCTGTCGCGAGCTGCAGCGCCGCCACTTCGACCCGTCAGATTTCAGTCGGAAAGTATGGGCGCGCAGCGCCAGCGCAGCCATGATTACCCATGGTAATTTTCCTTGGTTGTCGAGCCCGACAGAGATTTTGCCGTGACGTTTTTCTTTGCGTAGGGCTTGCCTGATCTTTAGCGGTTAATAATACTCTGATTCGGAATGTTATTAACCGCTAAGGGACCTCACAGCATGGGCAATGGACCGTCACCCCTGCAGAATGACATTCTTGCGCTGCTGGCGGTCTGGCCTGCCTATGTTCATGACGCAACGGCGACGCAGCTCCATATAGGCGACTGGGCACGACCTCGCGATATCATCACCGGGCTCGGTCGGCCGGAAAGTGCTGTCACGAGCGCCTCAGTCTCGCGGGCACTGGCGCGGCTAAGCGAACGCGGGCTGGTGATGCGGGCCGCCGGACAGCCTGCCAGCGTCGGTCGGGCGTTCCGCTATGCCCGAATCCGCGCTCCGATTCCTTAACGGCACTCGAGGAAGTACGGACGGTGACGCAGCGGATTCCGTTGCATCACCGCCTCAATCTCGGAGCGTCAACGAAGTCGACGCTGTGGAGCAATGCGCTGCATGTGGCGACGGCATCGCACGGGACAGCGAAGTTCCTCACTTGGCGGGGCAGAATGAACACTACCTCTTCAATCAGATAATGGCGTTTCGGTTGGGAAAGGGTCAGCGAGATGCGCTATATGGCACGTGCCGGCATCGTCACGCCGTAGCGGAGTTGTTGCGCCTCGGTCGGGTTGGTAGCCATTGAGAATGGCAAAGATCAGTTACAGCGGTTATCGCTTTCCACCCGCGATCATCCAGCAGGCAATCTGGCTGTATCTCCCGTTCACCTCAGCTTCCGCGACGTCGAGGATCTGCTGGCCGCGCGCGGAATTGCCGTGTCCGACGAGACGGTGCGCCGCTGGGTGAACCATTTCGGACCCAAGATCGCCGCCAATCTCCGCCAACGCCAACCAAAGCCT
>NZ_JBFTZN010000269.1:0-7798 GCF_056406775.1 Allobosea sp. P1_A7 | reverse complement strand
TCGCGGTGCTGATGCTCGGTCGCGCCCTGCTCGGGATCTGCATCGGTGGCTTCTGGGCGCTCGCGACGGCCGTGATCATGCGCCTGGTTCCCGATAGCGAGGTGCCTCGCGCGCTGGCCCTGATGTATGGCGGGCAAGCGATCGCGGCAGCCTTCGCCGCGCCCGTCGGCAGCTATCTCGGCGGTCTGTTCGGCTGGCGCGCGGTGTTCTGGGCGCTGACGCCGATCGTCGCCGTCAACCTCGTCTGGCATGTGATCGCCCTGCCGTCGCTGCCCGCGCGCCAGCCGCAGGATTTCCGGACCATGTTCGGCCTGCTGAAGCGCCCGTATTTCCTGCGCGGCCTGATCGCGTCGATGCTGTCCTGGGGCTCGGCCTTCACGATGTTCACCTACCTGCGCCCGTTCCTCGAACAGGTGACGGGAGCCGACGTGACGACGCTGTCGATCCTGCTGCTGGTGCTCGGCTGCGCTGGCTTCGTTGGAACCTGGGGCTCCGGCCGCTTCCTGCATGGCAGCGTCGCTCCTCTCCTGAAGCTGCCCGCGCTGCTGATGGGCGGCTGCACGATTGGTCTCCTGCTGCTCGGCGGCTCGGTCGCCGCAGTGGGCCTCTTCCTGGCTCTCTGGGGTGCGATGAACACCGCCATGTCGGTGATCTGGATGACCTGGATGTCGCAGAACGTCGACGATGCGCCGGAGGCCGCCGGAAGCCTGATGGTGGCCGCGATCCAAGCCTCGATCCTGCTCGGGGCCGTGGTCGGCGGGATGCTGCTCGATGGTCTGTCGATCTTCGCGACCTTCCTGGGGAGCGTCGCCCTGGCCGCCATCGGCATCGCGCTGATCGGCAACGGAAAACGTCTGCTGAAGCCCGAATAGTCACAGAGAACGGGGAGATAACGATGGACACCTCCAACACGATCACAGCGTCGTCCGCACGCCTGGACCGTCGCGACTTGATGAAGCTGACCGGTGCGGGCGTCGCAGCCTTGGCAGCCGCATCACTCTTCAACCTCTCCAAAGCAAAGGCTCAAGGCATGACAGCGGACTGGGACAAGACTTTCCCGAAGAGCGAGAAGGTCGATCATCGGAAGGTCACCTTCAAGAACCGATACGGCATCACCCTGGCGGGCGATCTCTATTTGCCCAAGCGCCAAGGCGATCTCTCAAGGCGCACAGCGCCTGTCACCATCATGCGTATTTTGTCACCGCGGGGCATTCAATCTGTCACTGGCGCGGATCGGCGCCTGTTCAACAGGCGACACGTGGGGGAAGACGAACGAATGCCCAATCGCCCGAAGAGCGAGGTTAATGAAAAACGAGGCATAGTGTTGCCGCGATTGTAGGAGAAGTTCCGCAATATGATTTTTGACGCCCGGCCCTGCCGGGCGTCACTTCGTTTTCAAACAGGCCGAGAAGCTCGGTTTTCCTGCCAGCTGGCAATCCAGTCCGCCCTCTGCAAGGGCGCCTTCGGCAAAGCTCGTTCGAAAATCGAGTGGCCTCCTGTCGGACTATTGTTGATTGCCCGGTGCCCGCGCCCCTCCCGGCGTCCCGTCTATCGGCTTCGCGAGCGGAACTCCGACAGTTGCGACGACCAATCTACCGCTCTCAATGGCCGGGCGAGCAGCGATGAGCACGTTCATTTCTGGGAACCTGAGCTTCCGGAGCTGGCCCGTTCCCGACATCCAGGGTGTCTGCTTTCGGGCAGTCTTGGTTGGCGCACTAGTCGACGAGCAAAAGTGGCCCATTCCCGACATGTGGAATGTCTGGGTTCAGGCAGGTCAGCCCGTGGAGCGCCCTGCGAAGCCGAGCCGCGAAGGCGGGCTATGCTCCCACCGGCATGATGCCAGCCGGCAGCGGTCCAAACGCTGGCGCCTGGCTCAGAAGCTGACGAGCAACTGGGCAGTACCGCCAATGCTGCGCGTGTTTGCCGCGAACTCGGAGTCGACGCGCATTCCGAGGCTCACGCTGGGGCTGAGCTTGATGTTGGCTCCCATCGCGAGCAGGGCTGCGTTGCGGTCGGGCCTTGCGCCCGTGACGCCAAAACTGGCGCCGGGCAGGCCGTTGATCGAGGCCGTGAGATCCGCGTCGCGCTGGTAATACTGCGCCCAGGAGGCGCGCACGAAGCCGGTGACCGGCGTCGCGCCGGCGATCAGGTTGGCATCGAGCTGCAGGCCGAGTTCGCTGCGGCTGGTGATGTCGGATCGCCGCGCCGGCGCCAGGGTGCCGGCGGTCACGCCAGTCCCGTCGCGCTCGAGGGCGGCCGGCCTGCTCGCGCGCACGGCCTGGAAGGCGGCGAACGGCGAGAGCGTGATGTCGCTCCAGATGATGACCGGCAGGCTCGCCTCGATTCGGCCGCTCCAAGCCTGCGTGGTGTAGGAGGATGTCACGCCGGTCAGGCCGAGCGCCGGGATCGCGCGCCTCGTATCGGTCTCGAGCCGGCCATAGGCCAGCGCCGCCGCGAGGTTGACGCTGCCGAGCGTGGTGCGGCCATGGAGTCCGGCCTGGAAAACATCGGCGTCGGCTTTGCCGAGCCCCCCCGAGAGCGAGGCGCGCGACTGGCCGCTCGCGACAGCGAGACCCGCGACCGTGTTCGAGCCAAGCCTGATGTCGGCTCCAACTGCGACATGGCCGTCGGAGAGGTTGCGATTGGCGGAGCCTGCGGCCTTGTCGCCGTCGGTGCGCCCGGTCAAGCCGAAGGTCGCGCCCCAGAGCGAGAAGCGCGAGGGGTCGAAGGTCGCGCGACCGGGACCATCTTGCCTGGAAGGCAGGTCGGCGGTGAAACCGGCGGCGCCGCCGGGACCTCCAGGCTGGCCCGAGAGCCTGCCTGCGCCTGAACCGTCGAGCATGGTGCGCAGGAACTGGCCCGCCGCGCTGTTGGCCATGGAGAGCGCAGAAGTGTGGACCTCGCCCGAGAGCTGGTTCAAGGCACCGGGAATGGCGGCGGCCGGCAGGTTGAAGATCGCAAACATTGCGGACGGGTCGGCGCCCCTAGCCACGGCGGCATCGATGCCAGAAGCGACGGACGCAGCATTGCGCGGCGCCGGCACACCCAGTGACGGCGTCACGATTGGGACGAGCGCCTTCGGCGCAAGGCTCAGGAGGACCTCGGTGCCGGTATAGCCGATGTTGGTCGTCACGCCGTCTCCGAAGAGGCCCGTCGCATCCACAGTCCCGAAGGTCGTGCTGCCGAGCCCACCCGCCGCCGAGAGCAAGGTGTAGGACGCGGAAAAGAGATAGGCCCCGCCGAGCGGCACAAGCCGCAGCGTGCCGGCCAGTGCTGCCGTGCCGGTGACGTTGATCCGGTCAGAAACCGCGCCCTGCACCTCGGCGAGATAGAGCGAGCCCGGCCCCAGCACGAGATTGCCATTCACCGTCAGCGTACCCGGCGAATTTCCCGGGGATAGCGTGCCGTGTACGGTCATCGAGGGCAGCCGGCCCGAGCCGCCGACCGTAGCGCCGGCTGCCACGGTGACGCCGGAGGACGCGGCGATCGAGCCGGTGACGATGAGCGTGCCGCCATTGATGGCGGTCGCGCCGGTATAGGTGCTGACGCCTGACAAAGTCTGCGTGCCGGCGGCGAGCGTCAGTCCGCCACTGCCGGCGACGGCACCGGAAAATGTGGTGGATGCGGCGTTGGCGAGCGTCAGTCGCCCGGCGCCGAGAGCCACAGTGCCCGCGCCGGCGAGTGAGGCGATGGTCTGATTGAAGCCGTTGGCGTCGAGGACGGCTCCTGCCGCGACCGTGACCGCGCTTCTGGCGCTGAACCGGTTCGCCGCATTCGCCAGCAGCGCGCCGGCATTCACCGCCGTGGCCCCGACATAGCTTGCCGCGCCCGCCAGCGTGGTGACCCCGGCTCCGTTCTGCTGCAGCGCGCCGGTGCCCGAGATGTCACCTGGCAGCGTCAGCGCGTCGGAGCGGTTGATCGCAAGGATGCTGTTGTTGATGACAGCACCGACGATCGAGCCGGTGGTGCCACCGTTGCCGATCTGCAAGGTGCCGGCGCTGATCGTGGTGCCGCCGGTATACGTGTTGGTGCCGGTGAGGACGAACGTACCGGTGCCGTTTTGCCGCAGTGCGCCGGTACCCGAGATGGCGCCGGATAGCACCGGCGCGTCCGAGCGGTCGACCGCAAGAACACTGTTGTTGATGACGTCGCCGACGATCGAGCCCGTGGTTGCACCATTGCCGATCTGTAAGGTGCCGGCGTTGATGGTGGTGCCGCCCGTAAAGGTGTTGGTGCCGGTGAGGACGAGCGTGCCGGTGCCGTTTTGCTGCAGTGCGCCGGTGCCCGAAACAACATTGTCAAAGGTCACCGTGTCGGAGCGGTCGACCGCAAGGATCGCGTTGTTGGTGACATCGCCCGCAATCGAGCCGGTGGTTTCGCCATTGCCGAGCTGCAGGGTGCCGGCGTTGATCGTGGTGCCGCCGGTATAAATGTTGGTGCCGGTGAGGACGAGCGTGCCGGCGCCCTGCTTGGTCAGGCCAATGCCAGCGCCGGCGATGGTCGAGTCGATGGTCGCCGTGACGCCGGCATCGGTGGTGATAAAGCTCTTGGCCGGATCGCTGAAGGGATCGCCGGTCATGTTCAAAGTCCCGCCGGTCAGCGTATAGCCGCCAACCGTGAATTGCAGACCTTGAATGTACTGCGGGTCTGCGACCGTGACCGTTCCCGCCACGCCCCCTAAAATGCCGACGCCTGCGCGCCATTGGTCGTTGATTTGCGCGCCGGGCAGCGAAGTCCAGTTCGTGTTACCGGCATTCCACGTCGCGGTTCCGCCGTTGACAGCCCCGTTGCCGGTCGCATCGGCACCATCCCAGAATTGGACGACCTGACCGGCCCCGGCCAGCAGCACGTTCACCTGGTTCGGAATCGTCGTGTAGATCGTATGGCTTAACGCGCCGGAATTGACGGTGTCGTAGGAGCCGGAGATCGTCCCCGTGACATTGTAAAGGCGATACCAGCCTGCTGAGGGCGGTGTGAGGTTGAGCGTGCCGGCCATCGAAAGATTACCGCCAACATTCACGAGATCATTGCTTGCGCCGCCAACGATACCGGACTGGCCAAGCTCGAAATTGCTGATCGATCCAATGTTCTGGACGAGATTGCCGGTGATGGTCAGTGTCCCCGGGCTGAAGCCCGCGGACAGGATGCCGCCTGCATCGATCGCGACGTTGCCGCCGACCCTGCCTGTCCCTCCAAGCGTGCCGCCGTTGTGGATGTTGAAGGTGGCCGCGCCGTTGCCGAGCGTGCCGCCCGCGCCTATCAGCAGTCTGCCGGAATTGACATTGACTGTGCCGCTGAACGCCGAGCTGTTCCCCGTCAGGGTCTCGGTGCCGGCCATCAGCGTCAGCCCGCCGCTTCCAGTGATCGCGCCCCCAAATGTGCCCGACGCGTTCGCCAGCGTCAGCGTCCTGGCGCCGAGGGTCACGGTTCCCCCAGTACCGGCCAGCGACCAGATGGTAGCGCCCGCCCCCGTCGAGGCTGAAATGTCAAACACGCCCGCTGCCAGATTCACGCCGCTCGAGGCCGCAATACTGCCGGCGCCGCTCAGCGCCAGCGTACCGCCATTGATCGTGGTCGCGCCGGTGTAACCATTGCTTGCGGCTAGGGTCTCGGTCCCCGCCGTGAGCGTCAGCCCGCCGCTTCCAGCAATCGCACCGCCGAATGTGCCGGAGGCGTTCGACAGCGTCAGGGTATGGGTGCCGAGCGTCACATTTCCGCCTGTACCCGCCAGCGACTTGATGGCGGCGCCCGGACCCGTCAAAGCGGAAACGTCAAACGCGCCTGCTGTCAGGTTCACGCCACTCGATGCCGCGATGCTGCCGGCGCCACTGAGCGCAAGGGTGCCCCCTTCGATGGTGGTTGCGCCGGTATAGCCATTAGTCCCCGTCAGGGTTTCGGTACCGCCGGTCAGCTTCAGGCCACCGGCCCCATTGATGGCGCCGCCAAAGGTGCCAGAGGAAGGGCCCGCGTTGGCAGCGTTGGAGATCGTCAGCGTGTTGCTGCCGAGCGCCACGGTTCCGGTGTCGCCAACCAGCGTTTGGATGGTCGCGCCACCGGCCGAGGCGGAAATGTCGAAGGTTCCGCTCCCACGTGTGCTGACCGCGTTCGAAGCTGCGATGCTGCCGATGCCGTTCAGAGCAAGCGTGCCGTCCTCGATGAAGGTCGGACCGGTGTAACCATTGATTCCGCTGAGGGTTTCGGTGCCGGTGGTCAGCACCACTGCGCCGGCTCCATTGATGGCACCACCGAATGTTCCCGATGCGTCCGACAGCGTCAGCATGCTAAAGACGGAGCCGAGCACGACCGTTCCACCGGAGCCCGCGAGCGACTTGATCGTTGCGCCAAAGAAAGATCTGGAAGGATCATATGCACTGGAAATGTCGAACGTCCCGCCCGGTGCCAGGTTGACGCCGATCGAAGCTGCGATGCTGCCGCCGGTGCCGCTCAGCGCAAGCGTGCCGCCATTAATGGTGGTTGCGCCTGTATAGCCATTGGTCCCGGTCAGGGTTTCGGTGCCGGCCGTCAGCGTCAGTCCGCCGGCGCCGTTGATCACGCCGCCAAAGGAGCCTGACGCATTCGACAACGTCAGCGTATTGCTGCCGAGCGCGACGCTTCCTCCCGTACCGGCCAACGACTGGATGGTTGCGCCAGGCGCCGTCGAACCGGAAATATTGAACGTCCCGCCCGTTGCCACGTTGACGCCGCTCGAAGCTTCGATGCTGCCGGTGCCGCTGAGCGCGAGGGTGCTGCCGCCGTTAATGGTGGTGGCGCCGGTATAAGTGTTGGTGCCTGAAACCGTCGTGGTGCCGGTGGTCGTCGTCACGGTGGCTGATCCACCGAGGCCGTCGATGGCGCCGCCCGTTGACGTCACCGCACCGCTCAGCGACCCGTTCGTCAACGTGCCGCCCGCGAGCAACACGGAATTGATCGTCTGGGTGTGGCCGCCGAGATTCAGCGTGCCGCCGCTGTTGATCCTCGTCGCACTGGCCGCGCTGAAGGCATTTGCGGCACCGCCGACCAGGCTGCCGCCATTGATGGTGGTCGCACCCGAATAATTATTGCTGGTCCCGGTCAGGATTTCGGTGCCGGCCGTCAGCGTCAGCCCGCCGGTGCCGTGGATGTTGCCGCCAAAAGAGCCTGAGGCATTCGACAGAGTCAGCGTGTTAGTGCCGAGTGCGACGATTCCTCCGGTACCGGCCAGCGACTTGATGGCGGCGCCCGGACCTGTCGAACCGAAAATGGCGAACGTCGCCCCCGTCGTCAGGTTCACACCGCTCGAGGCCGCGATGCTGCCGGCGCCGCTGAGCGCGAGCGCGCTGCCAGATGCGATCGTTGTGTCGCCCGAATAGGTATTGCTGCCACTCAGCGTCAGAATGCCCGATCCACTCTGAATGACCGCGCCCGAGCCGACGATGGGATTGGACAGGGTGACGTCGACAGATTGATTGAACGTCACACTGCCGGTGACACTGATGTTACCGGTCAGCGCCCACCCGGGCAGAAGCGTCAGCGTGTTGTTGCCGCCTGTAAAATTTATGGCATTCCGGCCGGCGATCGTTCCGCTGTTGATGACAGTCAGATCGGCGCCGCGAACCCCGTCCCCATTTCTCCCGGCGGTGCCGGCATCACCAACGACCTGGCCGAAAATCGCACCGCCGATATAGATCCCCCCGGCAGAGCCGCTCCCGCCCGCCCCACCATTTCCGGCCCTAATCGTGCCGCTGTTGGTGAGAACCGCGCCCGGCACCGCGAACGCGATGCCGCCCCCACCATCACCGCCATTGCCGCCGACCCCCCC
>NZ_JBFTZN010000268.1:0-12133 GCF_056406775.1 Allobosea sp. P1_A7 | reverse complement strand
GGGCTATTTCTATCCCGGCCCGGCCGTGAAGGGCGTGACGCTCGCCATGGCGCCGCAGGAAAGCCGCGACGTCATCAAGGAATTCGGGCGCGCCCATTATGACGAGTTGATCGCCAAGCTGCCGACCCGCCCACCTCTGACTCCGGAACGGCTCGTCGCCGCCTTCCGGCGCTGGGACCAGGAGATCGGCGTTGGCCACGGAGCACCCCAATAGCATGCGCTTTGCCGCCATCGGCCTCGACCACCGCCATATCTACAACATGGTCGAAGGTCTCCTCGAAGCCGGCGCTGTCTGCGCCGGCTTCGATCCGCGCACCAGCGACGAGCGTGTCGTTGCCGGCTTCCGCGAGCGCTTTCCGCAGCTCCAGGCCATGGATGCCGACCGGCTGATCGACGATCCCTCGATCGATCTCGTCGCCTGCGCAGCGATTCCCTCGGAGCGCGCCGCGATTGCGATCCGGGCCATGCAGGCCGGCAAGGACGTCATGGTCGACAAGCCGGGCGTGACCTCGTTCGCGCAGCTTGCCGATGTCGAGGCGACGGTCGCCCGAACGGGGCGGATGTTCTCGATCTGCTTTTCCGAGCGCTTCCTGGTGCCTTCGACGATCATCGCCGGCAAGCTCATCGCCGACGGCGCGATCGGGCGTGTGGTACAGACCCTGGGTGTCGGCCCGCATCGACTTAACCGCGCGATCCGGCCGTCATGGTTCTTCGACCAGAGCGCTTTCGGCGGCATCCTCACCGATATCGCCTCGCACCAGATCGACCAGTTCCTGCACTTCACCGGTTCGCGCGATGCGGAGATCGTGGCGTCGGGAACGGGCCATTTCGGCAGCGCTGAGCTGCCGGATTTCGAGGATTTCGGCGAGATCCTGCTGCGCAGCCCGCTGGCCGGCGGCTATATCCGCGTCGACTGGTTCACCGCCGACGGGCTTCCGACCTGGGGTGACGGGCGGCTGACCATCCTCGGAACGGCAGGCACGATCGAACTGCGCAAATATGTCGATATCGCAGGCCGGCCGGGCACCGACCATCTCTTCCTGGTCGATGGGAACGGCACCCGTCATATCGATGCCTCCCGTGAGCCGCTGACCTATTTCCGCAATCTTGTGGCGGATATCGCCGACAGGACCGAGAGCGCGATGTCTCAGCAACACGCCTTCACGGTCTGCCGGCTGGCGCTGGAGGCTCAGGCGAAGGCGGTGCGGCTGCCCGCCCGCGCGAGCGAAAGGACTGCTTCGTGACCCGCAAGACCGGCGTTGCCATCATCGGCCTCGGGCCCGCCTCCCTGCCGCATTCCCGCAGCCTGATCGACCTTGCCGAGCGCGTCGACGTGCGCTGGGCGGTCAGTCGCTCGTCAGAGCGAGTCGAGGCCTACGGCAATCAATTCGCCTTTCCGGTGACGACCGATCTCGATGCCGTTCTGGCCGATCCCGCGGTCGAGGCCGTCATTGTGCTGACGCCGCCGAGCAGCCATCTCGACGTCTCCGCGCGCTGCCTTGCGAATGGCAAACATGTGCTGGTCGAGAAGCCGCTGGAGTTGACGGTCGCGCGCGGCGAGGCACTGGTCGAAGCCGCGCGCCGCGCCGGCAAAGTCTTCGGGGTCGTGCTGCAGCACCGATTCCGGCCTGCGAGCCTGCGCCTCAAGGCAGCGCTCGCCGCCGGCGAGCTCGGAACCGTGGAGGCCGCCTTCCTGAGCGTGCCGTGGTGGCGTCCGCAGGCTTATTACGACGAGCCCGGCCGCGGCACGCTGGCGCGTGACGGTGGCGGCGTGCTCCTGACCCAGGCGATCCACTCGCTCGACCTGTTCCGCTCTTTGGTGGGGGTGTCCAAAGTGGTCGCGGCGCAGGCGCGAACCACGGCGCTGCACCGCATGGAGACCGAGGATTTCGCCTCCGCGCTGCTCGAGCTCGGCAATGGTGCGCCGGGCACGTTGATGGCGACGACCGCCGCCTATCCCGGCCATCCCGAGCGCATCGAAATCATCGGGACCAAGGGCTTTGCCACATTGATCGGCGGTACGCTTAGCCTCTCCTTCCTCGACGGTCGCAAGGAGGTCGTGGAAGCGGAAGGCAGCACCGGCAGCGGCGCCAATATCATGGATTTCCCCCATGATGCGCACCGTGCGGTGATCGCCGATTTCCTGGATGCGGTCACGACCGGGCGCGAGCCCGTCGTGACGGGCAACGAGGCGCTGGCATCGCAGCGGCTCGTCGACAGCATCCTCGCGGCCGCGAGGCGTTGAGGCGTCGCCTCTAAAATCCTATCCGGTCATCATGGCATCCCGGGCCGCCCTGCAGGCGCCCGGGATGTTCTTGTCGTGTGCTGGACAGCCGCGTTCGACTGACCTGCTCAGCGGGCGCGCTTGGCGCCGACCATCTCGTCCCATTTGCGGAAAGCCACGACCATCTTGTCGGGCTTCAAGGGCAGCTCGATCGGGTTCTTCGCGATCAGGTCGGCATATTCCGGCCGGCCGAATTCGGCGATCACCTTCTGGCTGCTCTCCGGTGCCAGCGACAGCGGCACATTCTTCACCGCCGGGCCCGGATAGAGATAGCCCTCGTCATAGGCGTAGGCCTGAGCCTTCGGCGTCAGCACATAGGCCATCAGATCGAGCACCACGGCGAGGCGATCGTTCGGGACGCCCTTCGGGACGCACATGAAGAAGGCGTCCGAAACCCAGTGGAAGCCCTTCAACGTGCCGATCATCGCGGATTTCGGCACGATGCCGAGCGCGCGCGGATTGATGTCCCAACCGGTGGTCGAGATGATGATGTCGCGCGAGCCCTCGCCGAACTCCTTCATCGTCGCGCCGGTGCCAGCCGGATAATAGTCGATGTACTGGCCAAGCTCCTGCAGATAGGCCCAGGTCTTGTCCCAGCCGCCGACGGGATCCTGCGGGTCCTTGTCGCCGAGGATATAGGGCAGGCCCATCATGAACGTACGGCCCGGGCCGGAATTGGTCGGGCGCGCATACATGAACTTGCCGGGATTGGCCTTGGCCCAGGCGAGCAGCTCGTCGGCCGTGGTCGGCACGTTCTTGACGCGCTCCGGCGCGTATTCCAGCAGCGGGCCGGAGGGGTAGTAGTTGACCACGACGCCAAAGCCGTCGCCTTGGGCGCGGTGCAGATTGAGTGCGGCCGGCTCGTAGTTCTCCTCGATATTCGGGAACTTGTCGGCGAAGTCGGGCAGGATTTTGAGCCAGAGCTTCTGTTCGAGGCCCGCTGCGAGGCCGTCGCTGCCGGTCAGCACGAGATCGAGATCGGCGCGGCCGGCCTCCTGCTGCGCCTTGATCTTGCTGGCGAGTTCCGGCGCCGGCGCCTTCACGAAGGTGATGCGCGAGACCAGCTTAGGATTGGCCGCGCGATAGTCCTCGAACGCCTTCTGCATCAGGGCCAGCGCACCGCCGACATCGATGATGTTGATGCCGACCGGCGAGGTCGGCAGCGGCGGCGAAGCCGCAAAGGCCGCCGGTGCTCCCGTCGCCATCGCGGCCAGGCCGCCCAACACGGTGCGGCGGTCAATTCCCGTGAAATCCTTGCTCATGGTCTCTCCCTCTTTGGTTAGGCTGATCGTTGGGTTGTCTACATCTTGACCGCGTCGTAGCGGCGTTCCTCGGGCCCGATGCGCACGCGCTGCACGGCGAGATCAGCGGACCAATCGACCTCGCTCGGTGGCAGCTCCAGTCCCCTCGCCCGCAAGGCGGGCTCAAGCACCGCCAGCGGATGGCTCGAGGCCATCGCGACCGCCTCCTCCGGCGTCGCCAGGCCCCAGGCCACGACATTGCGCACCCCCTGATCGAGGCAGAGCGCCGAGCCGGCGAGCGAGACGCTTCCCGGCTGGCGCACGGAACCGTCGGCCTTCCGCTCCACGCTCATGCCGGCGAAGGGATAGTTGCCGGGCTTCGCCGCTGCGGCCGAAACCGCATCGGTAACAAGGATCGAACGGTTAAGTCCCTTGGCACGCAACAGCGATTTCAGTGCCTTGGGGTGAACATGGATGCCGTCGGCAATGAAACTTGCCCAAAGCCCGTCCTCGGYAAGCTGCGCGAAGATCGCATTGGCGAGTTTATGCGTGACCTGCGGCATGCCGTTGCCGAGATGGGTGGACAGGGTCGCGCCCGCTGCGGCGGAGGAAGCGACCTGATCGAAATCAGCAGCGGTATGGCCGAGAGCGACGATCCTGCCCTGGCCATGCAGCGCCGCGATCAGGGCCGGCACGGCCTCGACCTCGGGAGCGACCGTCACCATCAGGATCGGACGGTCGAGCTCGGCCGCCGTCACCGCGCCTGAATTGAAGTCGACGGCCGCAAAGCCGTTGACCTGGAGATCGACGAGGCCGGCCGTCAGCATGATCRCACCCTGTCCCACCATCAGCCCCGCTTGAGCAGGGAGGCAGCCGGCGGGTCGAGGAACAGCACCGTGTTCTTGTGGGTCTGAAGGATCGAGGCGGGGTAGAGCGGGCTCACCGGACCTTCCAGCGCATCGCGCGTCGCCTTCGCCTTGCGCTCGTCGGGCACCGAAAGGACGATCAACTCGCTCTTCAGGATCTGGCGGACACTCATCGAGATGGCGCGCTCCGGCACTGCTTCGAGGCTCGGGAACCAGCCTTCGCCGAACTGCTGCTGGCGGCAGGCGTCATCGAGCTTGACCACGATGTAGGGCTCGTCCGTCTCGAAATCGGCCGGAGGGTCGTTGAAGGCAAGATGGCAATTCTCGCCAAAGCCGGCGAAGCAGACATCGATGCGACRTCCCGCGATCAGCTCGCCGAGCCGGCGCGCCTCTTGCTCGGCATCGCCCTCGCCATCGACCGGGATGAACTCGACCTTGCCACCCAGCGGGGCGACGAAGCGCTCCTGCAGATAGCGACGGAAGCTCGCCGGGTGCTCCTGGCCGAGACCGACATACTCGTCGAGATGGAAGGCGGTGACCTTCGACCAGTCGATGCCCTCGGCAATGACGAGATGGTTCAGCATCTCGAACTGGCTGGCCCCGGTCGCGACGATGATCGTCGCATGACCGTGCCGCGCCTGTGCTTCGCGAATGGCCGCAGCACCACGGGCCGCAGCCTGGACGCCGAGGGTCTCCTTGTCGGCGACGATGTTGATATCGATCATGCTATTTCTGAACCCGGACAGAGCAAATTGTTTCAAAATTCTCAGATCGAGCTTATGAGCGCCTCTGTAAAATGCAATCTCAATTTCAGAACCATCAGGTTCTAAAATATGGATGCCCATGACACTGCCAGCCATCGACCAGATGCTGTTCTCCGACGGGCACGGCAGCGACCGCGCCCGCGCCTTCACGCTTGTTGCACGCGGCCAGGCCCATTCCCGGCCTGAGATCGGCGCTGCGCTCGGGCTACGCTCGACCACGACATCGCGCCTCGTCGGCGATCTGGTGGAACGCCGTCTGCTGCTGGAAACCGCGGGGCAGAAAGCCGGCCGCGGCCGTCCGGCCGGAATTCTCATTGCCAATCCACGCCGCGTCGGTGCTTCCGTCATCTATGTCGCGAGCCAATCGCTGGTCGGCGCTCTGGTCGATCTCGACGGCCAGTTGCTTGAAGAACGCGTCGTCGAGATTGCCTCGGACGCAGATAACAGGGTTGTCGCAGGCGTGATGGCCGGGCTTGGCGCGGATCTGCTCGCCGCGATGCCGCGCGGCATGGAGCATGCCGGCACCGCCGTGTCGCTCTCGGGCTTGCTCGATCTCAGGCGCAAGCAATGGCTGATGTCGTCGCGCTGGCCCAACCTGCGCGGCCTCGATGTCGGTATTGCGCTCGGGGAAGCGGTTGGCCCCGTTGTGGTCTGTCGCAATCTTGACGCCGAATTGCGCGCGCGCATGGCGCAGGATTTCGAGCAGTTCTCGGATGGCGCGCTCCTGCTGCACTGGGGCTGGGGCATCGGACTGGGCTACGCCATCGGCGGACGCTCGCTCGCGCCGCCCGGCGGCTCCTTCGGAGAAGTCGGGCACTGGCGCTTCGCCGCGCTCGACGGCCGCCGTTGCGGCTGCGGCAACACCGCCTGCCTGGAAACGGGCGCGGCGCTCTGGTCGCTCCTGCCGGAACTGCGCCGGCGCTGGCCCGATCTCGCGGAGGACGAGAACCGCCTCTACCGACAACTGGCGCGTTGCGACCTGACCAGCGTGCCCGAGATCGACACGGCTGCGCGTTTGCTGGCGCGCGCACTCGCCAATGCGAGCCGCCTGCTGTTTCCCACCCGGATCATCGTAACCGGCCCGTTCGTCGCCAATGCGCAGCTATGGGCGCATTTCGACGGGTTGTTCAGGGCCGAGGGAACAATGCACGGGTTGATGATGCCTGAACTCGTCAGCGACCGCTCAAGCCGGCAATATGAAGTCCATGGAGCGGCGACGCCGCTGCTCAGCAAGGCGCTGGAAGGCCTCTTGCAAGGCGCCTGACCGTCAGCGGACCGGATATCGGCCGGCCCGACGGCCTCGCCTGCTGCCTTTGCACCCGCTCTTCCGAAAGCCGCAATCGACTTGTCGGACCGATGTCTTCGCGGCTGTCTAGTCCTTAGCGCCTGTCTCGGCGCCTGTCCTGGCGTCAATCCTCGGCGGTTTCGCGCCGCAATTCCCAGGCGAGCATCGCCTCGGCGAGCGCATGCAGTTCCTGTTCCTTGGTGCTGGTATCGGAGGCAGCCTGAAGCTCCGCAACACGCAGCTGAGCTTGCTCATAATCCTCGTCGGTGTGAATTACGATCGGTTGTTTCATGGCAGCCCCGCGCTACGTCCGGGTCATGAAAGAGTCTGACCCAACCTGATTATAACCGAAAACCGGCGCATATGTTCCGCTAACGCGTCGGCAGGGCTGCATAATACGCCGCGATTGCCGCAATCTCGTTCACCGACATGTGCCGCGCCATGTAGCGCATTTCCTTGTGAGCCCGCTTGCCGTTGCGAAAGGCCATCATCTGGTTGAACAGATAGCGCTCGTTCTGCCCTGCCAGATGCGGCACTTCGGTGTCGCGGGCGATGCCGTCCGCGCCATGGCAGGCAGCACAATCTTCGAGCGGGGATGTCCGTGGCTCAGACGCCACCGGCGTAACCATCATCAACCCGGCCACCGTGAGCGAGGCCGCAGCCGTCATCCCCAGGCCAAATCTGAACCAGCTCATGATCGAGGCTCCTCCCATCGCAGCCTTCGCCGCAAAGCCATGGGCGAGCCTGTCGCACGGTAAGCGTTAAGATCGCGGAAGCTCCGCCCGAGAAATGTGGAGGGTGCGCATTGGCTCGTACCTGCAGGCTCGCTAGCGCGCTGCCGGTGGTGCCGGATGGATGAACGGCCACGGGCTTGCCTCAGTGCCGCGCGGAATGGTGATCTCGATCAACGCGGGACGATTATCGGCCAGCGCCTTCTCCAGCACAGGGCGGAAGGTTTCGGGCGTGTCGACCCGCACTGCCTCGACCCCGAAGGACCGGCCGAGCTGGACGAAGTCCGGGTTGACGAGGTCCGAGCCGATCAGCCGGCCCTCGAAGCCCGTCAGCTGGTCGCGCCGGACATTGCCGTAGGAGCTGTTGTTGAAGACCAGCGTAACGACGCCGATGCCGTATTGCACGGCCGTCGCCAGTTCCTGGACTGCGAACAGGAAACCGCCATCCCCGGTGATCGCGACCACGGGCCGATCCGGCCACGCCACTTTCGCGCCAAGCGCGGTCGGGAAGCCTGAGCCGAGCGTGCCCTGATAGCCGGAGGACAGATAGGTCCTGGGCTCATAGACCTTGAAGCCGTACCAGGAGGCAAAGCCGACTTGGGAGAGTTCGTCGGTGACGATGCCGTCCCTCGGCAACACCTCGCGCAGGACCTGCAAATAGGCCATTTGCGGTTGGATCGCCTGGATCTTGGCTTCAGCCGCCGCGGTCGCCTCCGTGATCACCGCGCGGCGGCCGGGGCGGCTCTGCGGCAGCCGCCCGGCTGCCTTGGCGAGCGCAGCCGTGGCCGCACGGGCATCGGCCAGGATCGCGACATCGGGAATGGAGCGGCGCATCTCGACCGGATCGATATCGATGCGAACCGATTTCAGGTTCGGCGGCGTATGTGACCAGCGCCAGCCCGGCAGTTCCAGGCGCGTACCGATGCCGATCAGCAGGTCGGTCTGGGGCCAGAGCTCATAGGCCGCAGCCATGGTGAGGCCGAGTTCATGGTCATTCGACAGGATGCCGCGACCGCTGCGGAAGGCGACGACCGGCGCATCGATCAGTTCGGCCAGTTGCAGGATGTCATCCGCGGCATCGAACGCGCCGCTGCCGACGAAGATCATCGGCGCCTTCGCCGCCGAGATCAGTCTTGCGGCGCGGTCAATGGCGTCAGCGTCGATGGGTGGCGGTGGCGAGGGATCGAGCACGGAGGTGACCGGCACTTCCCCCGGCTGCGTGAAGACGTTCCAGGGCATTTCCAGCGCGGCCGGACCGCGCCGTCCCGAGAGCATCGCCTGGAAGGCCCGAGACACCGCTGTCGGCGCCAACGCCGGGTGCTCGACGCGCTCGGCCCATTTGGTGAAGCCGCGCAGGGTCGCAAGCTGGTCCGGCATCTCGTGCAGATGCCCGCGACCACGATCGAGGAAGGGGGTTGGCACCTGCCCCGTCAGGCAGAGCACCGGCTCGTTGCCACCAAAGGCCGTCAACAGGGCCGCCCCGGCATTGAGGATGCCGGGGCCGGGCACGACGGTGCAGACCGAGGGCCGTCCGGTGGCCCTTGCGTAGCCGAAGGCCATGTAACCGCAGGCCTGCTCGTGACGCGCTCCGATGGTTGCGATCCTGTCCTTGTTCCGCTCGAGCGCGTCGAACAGGCCGTAGATCTGTGCCCCGGGAAGACCGAAGACCGTATCGATGCCATGATCGATCAGCCCGGACACAAGTCCCTCGCCGCCAGTCGCTCTCACCATATCCGCCTCACCTTGTCCTGCAGATCCGCCCAACGGGCCGTCACCTTGAGTGGAGTCCCCGCCCCTGCGCCCCGTTAACTCACGCAGCGATGATCGGGGACGCCTGGAAGGAGGGCTGACGCACCGGCGTCTCAGCGAAGAGCGTGCCCTCCTCGAACCAGGAGCGCGGAGCTGGCGCGCCCCAGAGCGTCTGGCGCTGCGGATCGCGCAGATCCCAACGGATCGGTTCGTGGTCGGGGTCGACCGTCTGGTAGTCCGAGCAATAGATCTCGATCCGATGACCGTCGGGGTCGCGGATATAGAGGAAGAAGGCATTTGAGATGCCGTGCCGTCCGGGGCCGCGCTCGATATTGGTGACGTAGCCGGTGGTCGCCATCAGATCGAGCAGGTCGATGATGTTGAGCGGCGTCGGCACCCAGAAGGCAACATGGTGGAGGCGCGGCCCAACCCCATGGGTGAAGGCCATGTCGTGAACGCCACCCTTGCGGTGCATCCAGGCCGCCCAGAGCCGGCTGCCATCCTCGTTCACCGTGTATTCGGTCGTTCGGAATCCGATCGCGTTATAGAACGCGACGGACGCGTCGACATTGTCGGAGAAGCAGTTGAAATGGTCGATCCGGAGCGGCTTCACGCCCTTGTAGAGCGCGTATTTCTGGTGAACCGACGGAAGCTTGTCCATGCTGAAATAGAACTCCAGCGGGACGCCGAGCGGGTCGACAGTCCTGAGCGTGCGGCCCTGGAACGGCGCCTCGACAAACCGGGCCGGCAGGCCGTTCGCCCGAAAGAAATGATGTGCCTTGTCCAGATCCTCTTCCGAGAAAACCTTGAAACCGAGTACCTTTGCGACCGGGCTTTCACCCTTCTCCAAGACGATGCAATGGTGTCCACGTTCTTCCATCGCACGCATGTAGAGTCGGCTCTCGCTCTCGTCCGTCACTAGCAGCCCAAGCGTATCGGACCAGAAGGCTCGCGAAGCCGCCAGATCGCACACGGACAGGACGACGTGATTGAGCCGCACCACCTGAAAGGGCGGATTCAATACCGGCTGCGGGACAGGCATAGAGCTTCCTCCTTGGTATCTTATTCCTGCTGCCGGCCTGCTTTTCGAGGCCTTGATGCTGTGAAGCCGGTGGCACGGCTGCGACCACGGCCGCCGTTCCCGCTTCGATCCTTCCCGTTACCGGTCAGCCTCCGAGCCCGAGCTTTGGGACCTTGTGGCTGTCATAGGCGACCGCGATGTTCTTCGTCTCCATGTAGAAATCGAAGGAATAGTCGCCGCCGTCACGGCCGATGCCGGAACTCTTGATGCCTCCGAACGGGGTCGGCAAATGCCGCACATTCTCGGAGTTCACCCAGATCATGCCGGCTTCGAGATCGCGAGCGACACGGTGCGCGCGGCCGATATCACGGGTCCAGAGATAGCCGGCGAGCCCGTAGCGGACATCGTTGGCGACCCGAACCGCATCGGCCTCATCCTCGAAGGGAATCATGGTCAGGACAGGACCAAAGATCTCCTCCTGGGCGATCCGCATTCCAGCTGCAGCGTCGACATAGAGCGTCGGCTCGACATAATTGCCGGCCCCCTTCATCGCCCGCCCACCGCCGCAGGCGACGCGTGCCCCGCCCTCTCGCGCGAGCGCAGGGTAGGACAGGATTTTCTCTGCATGCCGCGGGTGAATCAACGGCCCGATCTCCGTTGCCGGATCGAGCGGGTGGCCGATTTTGATACGCCGGACACGCTCGGCGACTCTTTCGCTGAAGCTGTCATAGATCGAGTGCTGGACCAGCGCGCGCGAGGACGACGTGCAGCGTTCGCCATTCAGCGAGTAGATCATGAACAGCACGGCATCGAGAGCGCGGTCCAGGTCGGCATCGTCGAAAACGATCACCGGGTTCTTGCCGCCGAGTTCGAAATGCACGCGTTTCAGCGTCTTTGCGCCTTGCGCCATGATGTGCGAGCCGGTCGTGGTCTCGCCGACGAAGGCGATTGCCCGGATCGCGGGATGCTCGGTCAGGGCCTTGCCAGCCTCTTCGCCGAGCCCGTGCACCAGATTGACGACGCCCGCGGGCAATCCGTGGGCGCGGATCACCTCATCCATGATCTCGGTCAGAATGACCGCGGAGAGCGGTGACCACTCGGCCGGCTTATGGACGACGGTGCAGCCGGCGGCGAGTGCCGGCGCGATCTTCCAGGTCGACAGCATGAAAGGCGTGTTCCACGGCGTGATCACGCCGACGGGGCCGATCGGTTGGCGGATGGTGTAGTTGATATGGTCGGTATCGGGCAGCGAAAGCCCGTTGCCCGCCTCGGTGGCACGATCGGCGTAGAAGCGAAAATTCTCGGCGCCGCGCAGCGCAGCCTTGGCCATATAGCGGATCGGCTGGCCCGTATCGCAACTCTCGACGAAGGCGATCTCCTCGGCTCGCGCCTCGATCGCATCCGCGATCGCATGCAGAATCTTGCGACGCGTCGCGCCTGGAACATCGCGCCAGACCTTGAAGGCCGCCTCGGCGGCGCGGGCCGCGCGGTCTATCTCCGCCGCACCACCGGAGGCGATGGTGCATTGATGCTCATTGGTGGTCGGATCGAGCGTTTCGAAGGTGGCGCCCGCGGCGGAGAGCACGCGCTCTCCGGCAATGACATGCGGAACGACCCTGCCGGTGAGGAAGCGCGCCATGGCGCGCTCGGCCCCGATCAGATTGCTGGCGAATTTCGGATCGATGGCCCGGTTCATGCGAGGCCTCCCTTGCGTGCGAGGCGTTCATGCAGATTGTTGGTCTTGAGCGAGGCCGTCCCGTCGATCTCCTGGACCTCGACTGTGAGACCGAGCCCGATCTTGCTGAACAGGTCGGCGGTTTGCGCTTCGAGCGTCGCCATCAGCGCTTCGGCGACCCGCCGGCGCGTCGCGGCATCCCGACCCTCCCCGATCCGAGCCAGAACGGCAACAAAACCGTGGGTCGGATCGCCATCGGCGATCGCGAAGATATCGCGGCGTTCGGCCTGCGTCCGCAGGCCGCCAATGGGGAAAACCCCGGTTGCGAGCGCTGTATGGTGCAATTCGTCGACCAGCCGGCGGAGCGAAAGCGCCGGCTCAAGATTGGCCGAATATTCGACGATGATATGCGGCATCCGCGCACCCGCCTCGTGTTCGAAATTAAATTAACGTGTTAAATTAATTTGAGCAAGCGATTACCGGCGCGAACCGTTAGAATGGTGGCATTGCTCTGATC
>NZ_JBFTZN010000267.1:0-10240 GCF_056406775.1 Allobosea sp. P1_A7 | reverse complement strand
GGCAATGACCGTGATCAGACATGTCGCGATCGCGCTCCTGGCGGTGCTGTCGGCGGGGGGCGGAGCGACCGCTGATCCCGCCGCGGGGGTGTCCGGAGAGGTTCCTGCCTCTGTTGCCCAGGCCATAGAGCGCCTCCGAGCCAAGCCGATCTTTGCCCATATGAGCTGGGGCATCCACCTCGCCGATCTCGCTACCGGCAAGACGTTGATCGATCAGGCTGGGAATAAGTCGCTGCTGCCAGCCTCGGTCATGAAGACCTACAGCGTTGCGACCGCCCTTGACCGCTATGGCGCCGACTACCGTTTCCGGACACCGGTCTACAGGCTCGGCAACCTCAAGGGCGACGTGCTCGACGGAGATCTCGTCCTCGTCGCGTCCGGTGATTTCAGTTTCGGGCTCCGCGAGCAGCCCAACGACAAGCTTGGCTTCAACAGCCTGCCGGAGGTCGACCACAACACCACCTCTACCGGCTTCCCGGGCGGCGCCTATGTCGGGAACAGCGATCCGCTCGCGGCGCTCGATGCCCTGGCCGCGCAGGTCAAGGCTGCGGGTATCCGCGAAATCACCGGCGATGTGATGATCGACGATCGTCTCTTCGAGACCTATCGGGGGTTCTCGTCCGGGCCGATCGCTCCGATCTGGGTCAACGAGAACGTCATCGACATCATGGTGACGCCGACGAAGCCCGGCGAGAAACCTAAGCTCGACTGGCGTCCCAAGAGCGCTGCCATCACCGTCGAGAACGACGTCACCACGGTTGCCGGCACGGCCGGGCCGCTTGAGGTGACGACACGGGGCGCCGGGGTGGTTCGGGTCAGCGGAAAGATCGCTTCGGACGGACCACCGATCCTGACGGTGTCCCAGATCGCCGATCCTGCCGCTTTCGCGCGCACGGTCTTCATCGAGGCGCTCATGCGGGCGGGGGTCAAGGTCGCCGCGCCTGCGCTCGGCCCCGCCAGGCCGCTGCCCGACGCGGGCGGCTATCGCGAAGCCAACCGGGTGGCGGAATATGTCTCGCCGCCGCTGTCCGAGTTCGTCAAGGTGATCCTGAAGGTGAGCTACAACCGCGGCGCCGACCTCATGGTCTGTCTTGCCGCGGTGAAGGCCGGAAGTCCCGATTGCGGCGATGGGCTGGCCGAGGTGCTGAAGCTGCTCGCCCGGCATGGCGTGTCGTCAACCGGAACCTATGTCTTCGACGGTGCCGGAAGCAGCCATAACAGCCGGACGACGCCGTCGGATCTCGCGACCTTCCTCAGGGACATCACGACCACGCCCTGGGGCAGCGCTTTTCATGATGGCATGGCCGTGCTCGGGGTCGACGGCTCGCAGGCACTGAACGGCGCGGGGTCGCCGGCGGCCGCGCATGTCCGGATCAAGGATGGCGACATGGTCGCCGGAAGTGCTGCCGGGCAACTTGTCGCGCTTGCCACCACCCAGACCGGATATATCGACGCCAGGAGCGGGCGCCGGCTTGTCTATAGCCTGATGGTCAACAACATCCCCTTCCCATCGCTGCAGGACTATTCCGCCGCCCGGGCCGATGTGGCGGCCGTCGTCGTCGCGATCCAGCAGGGCTATTGAAGTGACCGGAGATCGTCATGCCCACTGCAGCACGATCCCGCTCGTGCCTTTCTCTGGCCGCGGCGCTCATCCTCATCGCGGCCGACGCGTCGGTTGCCGAAGATTTCTCCGGCTCGGTTGCGATCGGCGCTGGCCGCAAGATCTATCTCGAATGCACTGGCGCCGGATCGCCGACGGTCGTGCTGATCTCGGGCAGGGGGAATGGCGCTGCCGACTGGAGCGAGACACTCGATCCCGCCGACCCGGCCCACCAGGCCGATTATGACGCCGTGGCCTGGGGGAAGGGCAATCTTCGCAGGGGCGGGTCGGCGGTCTTTCCGATGGTGTCCCGCTTCACCCGCGTCTGCGCCTATGACCGGCCAGGGGTGAGGCTCGACGGACCGGATCAGTCCACGCCAGTCGCCCAGCCGCATCCGGCCGACCAGGCGGCTGACGATCTCCATCGGCTGCTGACGGCAGCGGGCGAACCGCGCCCTTACGTGCTCGTGCCCCATTCCTACGGAGGTCTGATCGCCACGCTTTTTGCACGGACTTGGCCCGATGAGGTGAGCGGGCTCGTCATGGTCGACGCTGCGACACCCCTGATGCGCGAGGTGGCAAGCCCGAAGCATGTGGCGAAATGGGACGCGCTCAACAGGCAGACCGCGCCGGCGGCTCCCGAAGCGATCATGCTCCTCGATGCCTTCGCCAAGATCGAGGCTGCCCCTCGACTGCGGGAACTGACRGCCGTCGTGCTTGCCGGCGACAAGCCATGGCAACCGCCATCCTCCCCACCGGAGCGCGACCCGGGCCCGATCCGTGCCTTGCCCGCCCGGCCTCATCGGCTCCGCCCGACATTGCGCGGGACCTGCAAGATCGCTTTGAATGCTGGCGCGCCTCGCAGGGGGGCTGGCGATCGCCCCCAGCATCTTGCTCGGCTTCGCATGGATGGGCCAGTTCGCCGGGGGGAGCATGCCGACTGGCCGCACGAGGTCGCTCGCTCTGGCCCTGCCGTGCGGCGGCCCGAGCTCCGGCTCAAAGCTCCAGTGCCGACTGCCCGTTCTTCTTGCGGGTGACGAAATGTGCGATCGCCTGGATGGAATCGAGGTTCCTGGGCAGGATTTCGCTATCCTCGACGGTAATCCCGAATGTGTGCTCGATGAAGCCGACAACCTCGAGCACCCCGGTCGAATCCATGATGCCATGCTCGAGGAGCGAGGCGCTGGCCTCCAGATCATCTGCATCGTCCAGGAAGAAATTTGCCGCCAGGAATGCGCGAATGGCCCCCGTGTAAATATCGCTTGTCTTCTCGATGATCATCATTGGCCTCGTGCTCAATTCAGAACCTGCTGTTTGGGCGGATGCGCCGCGATCGGACGGCGTGATCCAAAGCGCTGGGGAAGGAGTTGCGACCCCGCCCGAGACGGTCGGCCTTCGGCGGCGGCCAGAGGTCGTGCTGGCGCGGTCACGTCGGCAATCTCCGCTCGTGCAGGTGGGACGCGGCTGGCGAATAGCTCAGCGCCACGGCCTGCTCGATCAGGGGGCGGTTCGCCGAGAGATGGGGCTCCATGACGAGGTCGAGATGGCCGCCTGCGATCGGGATGACCTCCACGCCCGCCAGGGCGCTGTCCCAGCCGAGCTCCCTCGTCATTCCCTCCCGCTTGCAGCGGAACAGCGTGCCTGCCAGGGGCAGCTGCTGCTTCGGCTCGGCCAGCCACGCGAAGAAGGCGCGGGCCCGCAAGACCTCCTGCAGCTCCAGCTGGATTCTGAAGCAGGTCGCATTGAACTGCTCCTTGGTATAGCGGTCGAGCATCCCCGCCAGGCGCGCTTCGTGGCCCATCGCGGCCGTCCCCTTCGCAAGGGCGCGGCAGGCCATCCGGGAGGCCGCCACGCGATTGGTCCGTATTCGATGGAACGTGCGGGTGATGATCTCCCGATACTTGCTTCGTTCGCCCTCGAGGCTCGTGTCCAGCAATCCCAGGAACCTGACCGACCGTCCGGCGCTGAGCAGCCGCTGCGCGACCTCGTAAGCAACGGCGCCACCAAGCGAATGGCCGAGAAGGCGAACATCGCCCGAGGGCTGGGCCCGGCCGATCTGCTGGATCGCGTCGGCCGCCATGGCGGCGAGCGTGTTCTGTCCGCTCAATATCATCCGCAGACCGGGGTATTTGATCGGGACCACCCGGGTGACCTTGCCCATGGCCGCGGCGAAGGCCGCCAGGCCCGGGCCGTAACCGACCGACCCCGGGAGCAGGAACAGGATGGGAGGGTTATCCGTCCCGGTGACGCTGCCCAGGGGGGCGACCGCGGGTGCACCGGCAGGGTTCTTCCCCATGCGTTCGTCTTGACGAAGAGGAAGAAAATCGCGATTCGAAGTGTAGTCAGAGACGTTTTGCCCGATGGAAACACCGGCGCGCTTTGCATCACTCCGGCTTTCTCGACCTGACGCCGGTGCTTGAAATGACTCCGAAACCATGGCCAGCCCCGCCTAAGGTTAGGGGCATTTATCGGATGCCACTAGAACCGCTTCATCATGCGTTTGAATGATAGCGGGTCTCGATCGAGGCTGCGGCCTGTGTCGGCGCACTTCGCGAGCCCGCGCAGAACGCGGTTAGACAGGTCTCTCCGACTTCTGTCCGGGGCCTATTCTGTAGAGCGCGATCAGATGGCCATCGAGGATTCCATCACTATTTGCATCGTGTTGGACGATCGCGCTCATGCCAATTCAGCGCAAAACGCCTTTGCGGAAAGGCGATGTAGAAGGAGCGGTGTCAGCTGTGACTGCCGTCGGACTCCCTTGCCAGAGCGTCTGGTTCCCGGCCGACCGCAGGGGCATCGGAACTTGCGATCTGGCCTCGGCGATGCGTCTAGAACCGGTAGTGCAGCCGCACGCATCCCTTGTCGACCGCCTGCGCGCTGATGAGCGTCGGGCTCGCCCGAAAGCCGGTGAGTGGAAAGAGCGGCCGGCCGCCACCGAGCATTTCCGGGATGACATAGATCTCGATCTCGTCGAGTGCGCCGCGCTCGAGGAAGGCCATCTGCAGCTGCCCGCCGCCCAGCATCCAGACGTCGCCGTCGTCCAGCCCGCGAAGTTCGTGGATCAGCGCATCGACGTCGCTGCGGACCTCCAGCGGACCCTTCGGATCGTCGATCGTCCGCGATGTGACGACGATGACGCGCTTGTCCCCATAGGCCCAGGCGGAAGCGTCTCCCGCTACGAAATCATAGGTGCTCCGCCCCATCACCACGGTGCGCATGCGCTTGAGGAAGCTGCGGTAGTCGTGCTCGCCGAGGTTCATGTCGTCGTATTTGAACAGCCAGTCGAGATTGTCGTCCTCGGTGGCGATCCGCCCATCGAGGCTGGCGGCGATATATCCCAGAATCCTGGCCATGGCGGCTTCTCCGTTGAATAATAAACGAACGTACGTTTATATATTACCATGGCAAGACGCAAAACGATCCCTGACGAGCAGGTTCTCGAGACACTTCTCGGGACGATGCTGGAGACGGGCCCCGACGGTCTCACCTTCGCCCGCGCCGCGAAGACCTGCGGCCTCTCCCCGGCGACGCTGGTGCAGCGCTACGGCAATCGCGAGGCCCTGGTTCAGGCTATTCTCCTGCACGCCTGGGACCGGCTCGACGCGGAGACCGAGGCGGCGGACGCTGAGGCACCGCCGACGCCTGAGGGCGCGATCGACCTTCTGATCCGGCTGATGCCGTCCGAAACCGCGGAACGCGACGCCACCAACGGCCTGCTACTGCTGAGGGAAGACATCCGCAATCCCGCGCTGCGCAGCCGCGGCGCGGCCTGGGGCCGTCGCCTCGCCGAAATCCTCGGCCGCCGCCTCTCGAGCGACCGGACGCGGGGCGAACGCCTCGGGTGGCAGATGGCGAGCCTCTGGCAAGGCGCGCATACATGGTGGGCCTTCACGCGTGACGCGCCGGCGGAACAGGCGATCAGACGCGTGTTGGAGGAGTGGGTCAGAGGGGTGAGATGACCACCGGCCGCACCAGGGGAGGTCCCCGGACGCGGGCCGGCACCAAGTCTCCGCTCATGTCCTGGCTGTCGCCTCGTCCGAAGGATCAGCCCTGCGGCGGCTTCCAGCCGGCCGATGGGATGGTGTTGATCATCCAGGGCACGCCGAACTTGTCGACGAGCGAGCCGAAGCCGGGCGACCAGAAGGTCTCGCTGAACGGCATGACGGCCTTGCCGCCTTCCGACAATTGCTCGAACCAGCCCTTTGCCTTGGCATTGTCGTCGCTGTGCAGGGTGACGTCGAAGCCGTTCTTCGGCTTGTCGATATTGGGAGCCCATTTGACGTCCATGTCGGCGCCCATCAAGGCCTGGTCGCCGACCTCGAGCCAGCAATGCATCAGCCAGGTCTTGAACTTCTCGTCCGCGATCGGCATGCCCGGAGGCGCGTCGCCATAGGATATGGCGGCGGTGATCTTTCCGCCCAGGACCTTGGCGTAGAACTCGAACGCCTCGCGGCACTGGCCCTGGAAGCTCAGGCTGGTCACGATCTTCATGGTCGTCTCCTGTCTGATTGCAGCATTGACGCGCGCCCAGCTGTAATCCCGAGGAACGCGTCATGGCGGATGATGCGCAGCATCTGCGTCATCCCCATGGCGTCGCAGCGCAACATCTTCGGCGGGGCCGAGGCCGGCCCACCAATGTCCCGGCCGGAGCGGCCAATGTGGGAACCGACCGGCCGCGGGGTCTTCATCAGCCGGGCGGCTGGATGGCGGTGAAGACCGCCAGCTGATCCGCGAAGGCGCGCTGATAGGCGGGCCGGGCTTCGCCGCGGGCGACATAGGCTGAGAGGTTTGGACATTCCTCGAGGAGGCCCGAGCCGTGCAACCGGCGCAGCACCGTCACCATCATCAGGTCGCCGGCGCTGAACCCATCATCGAGCCAATCGGCCTCGCCAAGCCGCTGCGAAAGCTCGCCGAGCCGGACACGGACCCGATCCTCGAGGCCAGGCAGGCGCGCCTCGTACCAGGGCTTGTCGCGTTCCAGGAGCACCGCCATGCTGCGCTCGACGATCGGTGGCTCGACCGTGGCGAGCGCGGCGAACATCCATGCGATCGCGCCCGCACGGGCGTTCGCATCGGCGGGCAGCAGGCCCGGGTGACTCTCCGCGATATGGAGAACGATCGCTCCCGACTCGAACAGGACGAGATCGCCGTCTTGATAGGTCGGGATCTGCCCGAAGGGATGAAGCGCACGATGCGCGGGCTCCTTCATCGCGGGCAAGGAAAGCAGGCGAACGTCGTAGCGCTGCTCCACTTCTTCGAGCGCCCAGCGAACGCGCATGTCACGCGCCAGCCCTCTGCCGCGATCGGGGGAGCGTTCAAAGGCGGTGATGGTGATGGTCATTGCAAGGCTCCGGCTTGTTGGACGGTGCACCCCGCCCCACACTAAGTGTCGAGGGGCCGTTCGCTACCCCCGAATGGCGTCACCGCGCCGTATTTTCCGGCGGAATACTCCCGCCTAGGTTGCGGCGAAGGCGGTCGGCGGCTTCGTTGGCCACGATGCCCGAGCACCGACTCCGGCGGCTCCGCGATCGGCAATTGCGATGCTTGCGCTCCACGCGCCGAGCCCATTCCGGAACAAATCCCGCCCCGGCGGCTTCCTCCCCGACAGGAGGAAACCATGCAAAAGCCCCGCGAAAACCCTGCGCTGCTCGAGGACGAGCGCGCAACGCTCGCTCCGACCGAAAGTCCGATCGAGGCGGACCCGGCTACCACGGGCCGTCGCGTCAGCGACCGCACCAATATCCATGACGAAGGCAGCGATGCCAACGACACGCCGGACGGCTTGACGGAATCCGAAGAGGCCGTCCGGCAAGCAGCCGAAGATGTGCCGACGGGGGGCTCGCTGGCCGGCAGGACGGAGTCGGTGCCGGTCTTCGAACGTGCTGGGCTTCCCCCGAAACTGTGATGGCACCCACGATCTGATCGTCGGACGACCGGAGGCTCACCGTGGTCCTTCAGGCTCCAGGCTTGGCATGGCCTGGCGCCGTGAGGCAGGGCGCGGTCGAAGCCGGATCGCCCGCTAGCGCGAGCGCCGTTCGCCCATGCAGCAGCGCGCTATCAGCGACACACGCGCCGGCCGTTGATGATCGTACAGCCGCGGCGCGCCGGCGTGACGACCACGGCGCGCGGGGCAACCGGGCGTCGCACCGCGACCGCACCATTGGGCCCGGCACAACCAGCCCGGACGACCCCGCGTGCGCAAACCACGGCGCTGGCCTCTGTCGGGGCGAGGGCGGCGGCCAGAGCCAGGGCGCCCAAGCCGAAAATGGCATATTTCATGTCGTAGCCCCGTTTCGGAACTGGAGGGAGGACGGATCTCCGACGGCCGGCACGCAGCCTGCCCCGGAGGAAGTCGTCGAGAGAGTCAGAACTTGTAGAGCAGCCGCCCGACAACCTGGTTGGTGCTCAATTGCTGCTTGAAACCGACGATCCCGAGCCCGCCGACGCTAACCGGATAGGTGTAGGTATCCTCCTGGAATTGTGAGTACCGATACTCCAGGCCAGCGATCCAGTTGTTCGTGATGGCGTATTCGGCGCCGGCGCCGAGCGTCCAGCCAAGACGGGTGCTGTCGCCTGCGCCATAGGAGTAACCCGTGCCCGTCACCGTCGACTGGGCGTCGGCCAAGGCGAGGCCGCCGGTTGCGTAGATCATGAACCGGTCGAAGGCATAACCGACGCGTAGCCTGGCCGAGCCGGCCCAGTTGGTATGGGCGGTGATGAAATCGCCGGTCAGCGCGGTGAAGCGCTGCTTGCCGGTGATGAGGGCTGCGCCGTCGATCTCGCCACCGAGGACAAGTTGGCCGATCTGGTAGTTGTAGCCCGCCAGCAGACCGACCGTAGCGCCGTCCCTGTTCAGGCTCGGCAATGAAGCAACGGCGGCCCGACCGGCGATCACGGCGCCCGGCGTCAGTTCGGTTCTGGTCTGCGCCCAGCCGGCCTGGGCACCGACATAGAAACCGGTCCATGTGAAGGCAGGCGGCATGGGAATGGCAGGCTCGATCCGCCGCGACGGCAGGTCGGCAGCCTGCGCGGCGAACGAGAACAGTGCGAAAGCAAGTCCGGCACCGAATACTGTAGATGAGGTAGACATCGTCAACGCGCCCTTCGTGAATATCGGATCGATTGCATGCACCGGCCCGCAAATGGGTGCGGGCGATCAGCTTTCGTGGAGTTCGGGTCTATTCAGTTCAGATTCGACAGCGCTTTCAGTACATGAATGGTCCTGGCCCACCCCAGGGCCCGAAATCGAAGGCGTCCTGGTTCATCACCGCTGTCATCTGTTGCTCGTTGGCCAATTTCTGCGCGAAGACCATCTGGCGAAATTGGGCGTAAGCCGCCTGGCTGCCGAAGTAGACGCACTGGCAGACGATGGGATCGGCGTAGACGTAGACGATCTCAGCGTTCTTCGCCTGTTGAACGAACTTGTTGGGGGGCAGCTTTTTCATGGCCGCAAGGCGCTGCGGGGTGTTTGCGGGCTGTGGAACGAAGCCGGCGGCCGAGAGCAGATCTTCCTTCTGCTGCACGGCCTGGGGCGTGGACTGGCACCCGGCCAGGGCCAGCCCGAGCGAGACTGCAAGCGCAGCGACGACGCGCGATGTCATGACATTCTCCAGAGATAGGTTCGACTTAGGCGGCGTGTTGACGCCGGCACGCAGCGGCATTCGCCGCGCGCGTCGGAGGTCTGACCGGCGAAGGGAGGAGTTCGGGACTTAAAGCATCGGCCCGAAAAGTGGATTGCGGTTTTCGGGGCAAAGCCGATGCAAAGACAAAGGGTTAGATCATCGGACTGGATACGATATCCGGTCCAATGATCTAGTTGCCGAGGGCGGAGCCGAGCAGATAATCCTTCTGCAATGCCTGGTCCGACGACGGATACAGTGTCTGGCATTCCGACCAGTAGAAGGTCTTGGGCTGCCGATTGGCGGGATCGGCACAGATTGCGGCAAGCTGTGCCTGCCGCGATTGCGACGACTGGCAGCCTGCCAGGATCAGTCCAATCGATATTGCGATCCCAGCCAGGATAGGCGTGTTCATGTCGTTCCCTGTCGATTGAGGGCCTGGAGATGTGCCAATGTCATCAAGGGGGGACGCTCCATTCAAGCGCCCGCCCGTTGCTGATCCGATCGCCCGCCAACAGGCGCCTATTTCATCTCGATTCCCAGCTTGGCGCGCTCATCCTTGAACACGACGGCAAGCGCCTCGATGATCTTCTTGCCGGGATTGGCCTTGCAGTACACGATGACCTCGTGCTCGACGACCTTGCCCTTCTTCAGGTCAAGGAAATGCTTCTTGGCGAGGCCGTTATACCAGCCGCTATACCAGGCCGAGAGCGCATCGGCGTCCTCCTGAAAGGTTCCGGCCAGCTGTGCGCAGGTCAGGGCCTGAACATCGATGAAGCCGTTGGCATCGACATAGCTGGTGAGCGGAACCTGGGCCGTCGCCGCAGACGAGGCTGCGCAGACGACCGATACCGCCATGGCGGCAAGAATTCTGGACATGATGATCTCCTATTTCGAAGTGTGTGGGGTGCGGACAGGTGCCACCGATTTCCCGGTGCAATGACTACTTCACCAGCTCGATCTCGCTCGGCTGCCAGGTCTTGGCGAAGAACGGCTCGAGCGGGCTGTAGAGGCGCAGGAC
>NZ_JBFTZN010000266.1:0-10840 GCF_056406775.1 Allobosea sp. P1_A7 | reverse complement strand
GACCCAGACCGGTGCGACCGAGTCCGTCAGCGACCGGCAGGTCTGCACCGCCTTCCGCTTTTTCCTCAATGCCGAGCCCTCGCTTCGTGCGGAGGTGCTCGATGTTCTGAGGAAATGCCTCGTCAAGGACGGCGTCCTCGTCGCCAATTTCCATGGCAATCCGGCAAGCCTGGTCGGGCTCGTCTATCCCGTTCGCAACCGTCTCGCCGGGAGCGAGATCAACAAGCTGATGCGCGAGGACGAGGCGGTTGCGCTGCTCGAGGCGCACGGCTTCGTGGTCGAGGAGGTGCATTGGTACGGGCTTTGGCCACCGGTCTTCCGGCGGTTCGATTGGTTGAACACATTGTGCATGGCCCGGGTCGAGGCCCTGGGGCGGCGGTTCCCGGCCCTGATGAGGCGGTGCCAGACCTTCGTTGTCGTCGCCAGGCGCCGGTGACGGGGCGCCGCACCACAGGCCGCAGGCGCGACGGAGCTGGTGCGACGGAGTGGTCGCGGCAGCTCCAGCGTTTGGAGCTTCCCTGATGTTTTGAGGGGCTTTTAGGGGCGTTTTCCCTCAGGAAACGCTGAAACACCGTATTTTGACGCGTGGAGAGCACCGGCCTCCCAGGCATGGTCCTTGCTCATGATGTCCCTGCCAACCCGGAGGCAGGGACGCAATGTCCGTCTTTCCACCCGCCCAATGCTGCATTCGAGCAGCGATCGCTCAACGACGGTAGCAGCGATTTCTCAAGCTTCTCCCCCAGTCCGCAAGTCTTTGCGATCAGCAAGTCCTGGCAACCGGCAAGTCTTGGCAATCAGCAAGGTCTCGCGGCCCCCACGTTTTTCGCACGCAGGCGCGGCCGTCTGGAGGCTCGTCGGCCGATGAGCCCGCATTCCTCCAATCAAAGCGCGAAGCAGGAGACGACATGCCTAGTGAACGCTGCAGGGTCTTGATGGTCTATCCGCGTTTCAACGCGGGCTCGTTCTGGAACTACAAGGCGACATGCGAGCTCGCCGGAGCGCTCCATCCCGCCGCCCCCCTCGGATTGATCACGGTCGCTGCACTACTGCCGGCGGCGTGGGAGATCCGTCTCGTCGACCTGAACACGGAGGAACTCGCCGAAGAGAATCTCGGCTGGGCCGACCTCGTGATGACGGGAGGCATGCTGCCGCAGCAGGAGGGTACCCTCGCCATCATCGAGCAGTGCCGCATGCACCGCAAACCGGTCGTCGTCGGCGGACCCGACGCAACCTCCACGCCGCATGTCTATGAGGCCGCGGACTTCCTGGTGCTCGGGGAGGCGGAGGAGATCATGGCCGGTTTCGTGTCCGCCTGGAGATCGGGGGCGAGGACCGGCGTCTTCAGGTCCGAAATGGGCAAGACCGATGTCACGAGGAGTCCGACGCCGCGCTTCGATCTGCTGAAATTCGAGCGCTATCTGCATGTCGGCATCCAGTTCTCGCGCGGCTGCCCCTTCAATTGCGAGTTCTGTGACATCATCGAGCTCTATGGGCGCGTGCCGCGTACCAAGACGAGCGCGCAGATCCTGACCGAGCTCGAGGCGCTGCATGCACTCGGCTATCGCGGCCATGTCGATTTCGTCGACGACAATCTCATCGGCAACAAGAAGGCGCTCAAGCAGTTCCTGCCCGACCTCAAGCGCTGGATCACCGAGAAGGACTTCCCCTTCGAATTCTCGACCGAGGCGTCGATCAACCTTGCCGATGATTCCGCCCTGATGCAGGCGATGAGCGAGGCCAATTTCTTCACGATCTTCGTCGGCATCGAGAGCCCGGACTCCGAGACGCTCATCTCGATGCAGAAGAAGCAGAACACAAGGCGCAGCCTGCAAGAGAGCGTGCACAGGATCTACCGGGCGGGGCTGTTCGTGAATGCCGGCTTCATCCTCGGGTTCGACAGCGAAAAGGGCAGCGTCGCGCGCGACATGATCGCCTGTATCGAGGATACCGCGATCCCGGTCTGCATGGTCGGCCTGCTCTATGCCCTGCCCAACACCCAGCTGACGCGACGCCTGGAGCGCGAGGGCCGGCTCCAGATACCCGATGAGACCGCTCCCGCACTGCAGTTCGGCGATCAGTGCACCGCTGGCCTCAACTTCGAGACCAGTCGCCCGCGTCGCGCCATTCTGGCGGACTACGAGGCCGTTCTGGAGGCCGTCTATGCGCCCGGGGCTTTCTTTGGGCGGGTTCGGCGCGTCGGCCGGATGCTCGACTGCACCAATCGCCGTCTGGAGCTGCCGAAATCCATGGAATGGCAGGAGCTGAAATCGTCCTGGCGTCTGCTCTGGCGCTTGTCGACGATGAGGGGCGGCGTCAGGCGCGAGTTCTGGAAGACACTGGTCGACTGTCTCGCGCATAACCGCCGGGCCTTGCCCTATGTGATGATGATGGTCGCGCTCTACGTCCATCTCGGCCCGTTCTCTCGCCAGGTGATCGCCCAGGTGCAGCAGCAGATCGACGATATCGACAGGGGGCGCCACGCGCAGATTCGAGTGAAGCAACGCGAGCCGGAGGTGATGGCCGTGGGCTGAGGGGCGCTTCGCAGTTACGACCTCGCCTTCCGCCTGATCACTGTCTGGCATGGCTATGTCGGCCGCTCCTCGCAGGGCGGTGAAGCGTCCTTGAAATTGGACGCCGCGGCACGGGAAACTGGCTACTGAAAGCCCCGATCGGCCCCGTGGCGCGCCTTTCGCCGGAACAAAATCATAAATCCCTTCAAATGCTAACGACCGTTCACATCGGGAGGCTGTGCCCGTCTGGTCCCGTCCGGACGTTCTGGTAAGACCGGACTGTCGCAGCGGCAGTTCCTGCTTCGTGCTCGCGGCGGTGATGGTCATGGAGGCTTCGCCGGTGAGGCGGAGCGCGGGCGATCGGCCCGGGAGGGAGCCCTGCTTGCCTGGCGTGCCGACGATACTCACCCGGGCGAGTGGAAGCCGCTCCCGTGATTTTCAGACGAKGGGTCGGCTGTTTGCTGCTCCGCGCCTCCGGCGCGGCCGCGCGTCAAGCGGCGGACTGGGAATGAGCGGCGGCGCGAGAGGGCGCTCGCTGCCGATCTGATGTGTGTTCTGGCCGACGGCGCCCTGACAGGCGCTGAGTGAGACGACGTAGCGACCTCGCAATCCGGGGTTGCATCAAGGACTGGGGCGCTCGGCGCCTGGGGGGATTTGGGCTTCGCCATGACCGCAGAGATCGAGACGGGGCGCCGGGTTCGGCTGGCCGGAACAGGCATCGATGACGGGGCTGCTCCCGTGGTCAACCGGGCTGAGCGGGTTGCCGCACCGGTGCGCCACTGGCGCAGGCGTCGCGCAGTGCTGCTTGCCTGCACGGCGCTGGTCATGCCGGTCATGCTGGCGGCGACACAACGGCCAGCGCTGGCTCAGTACACCGGAGCCAATGGCGGCAATGGCAGCGGCGCGCCGAATGGCGCTACCGCAGGCGGCGCCGGAGGTGGCGGCGCCTACGGAGACGGCAGTGCGACGGCTCCCGGCGGCGGCGGCGGAAGCACCGGTGGTCAGGGGAACCGAGGCGGGAGCGGTGGCGGCTCCGACGGTGCCGGCGGCGGCGGCGGCGGTTATGCGGCGGGCGCCGGTGGTGGTGGCGGCGGGGCCGGCGGTGCCGGTCTGACACTTAACGCCGATCTGAACAACAGCGCCGCCATTACCGGCGGCAAAGGCGGTAATGGCGGCGGCGGAAACTACAATTCCGTGCCGAACTACTCCTACGGCGGCGGCGGTGGTGGCGGCGGCGGTGGCTCCGGCATCATCGCCGGAACCGGTGCGAACCTCACAAATTCCGGCACGATCACAGGCGGCAATGGCGGCGGCGGCGGCTCAGCCAACGGAGCGATCAATCCGTTCACCGACCCCTCCGGCAACGGAGCGGGCGGCAGAGGCGGCAACGGCATTACCGCGACCGGCTCGGCCGGGCTGACGATCACGAATACAGGCACCATCAAGGGCGGCGGTGGCGGCACCGATTTCCAGAACGCCCAACCCTACCGGCCACAGGCCGGCGGCTACGGAATCATCGGGCAGAACCTGACGATCATCAATAGCGGCACGATCGCGGGTGGCGCCTTGGGCGGTGCCGGAGGCCTGAACGGCGCAGCGTCGACGGCCATCATCATCACCGGCGGCACCAACAGCATCAGGGCGCTCGCCGGCAGCTCGATCGGCGCGATCGAACTGGGCGGCACCACCACGCTGGCCGGCGTCTTCAACAACACGATCCAGGTCAATGGCGGCGTCGCCATGTCGGTGAGCGGCGCGACCGCGGCCGATGATGTCACCGGCATCACCACTCTGACAAACTACGGCACGACCACGATCGGCGCCGGGCGCACGCTCAGCGCTCAGACCATCAACAACGCCGCGGGCACGATCAGCATAGGCACTGGGGCGACCCTGAAGGGCATCGGCAATACGCTCAACAACAATGCGGTCATCGATGTCGGTGTGGGCGGCAGCGTCATCGATGCCGGCGCGATCAACAACCAGGGCGGCGGCACGATCAATTTCAATGGCCCGACCGGGTCGGCGGTGCTGTCGGCCGGCCAGGGCATCAACAATGACGGGCAGATCAAGGTGCTCGGCGGCGATGTTGCCGTCATCGGCGACATCAACAACCAGAATAACGGCACGCTTCCGCTGACCGGCGGCAACATGACCGGTATCGGCACGCTGACCAATAGCGGCACCGCGACGGTCAATGTCGCCGCGGGCTACAATCTCGGTGTCGGGACGTTCACGATGACCGGCGGCAGCGTCACCGGAACAGGCTCGATCACGGCCACGACTGCCTTCAACCTGTCGGCCGGCACGATCGGCGCCAGCCTCGCGGGCGCCGGCGCTCTGGCAAAGACGGGTGTAGGCACGCTGATCCTGACCGGCACCAATACCTATACCGGTGGTACGACGATCTCAGCCGGCACCTTGCAGCTCGGCAACGGCACGACCGATGGCACGATCCTCGGCTCCGTGATCAATAACGGTACCTTGGCTTTCAACACCTCCGGCAGCATCAGCTATGGCGGTACGGTCACCGGCACGGGCGCTCTAACCAAGGCGGGCAGCGGCACGCTGACGCTCACGAGTGCCATCGGCAGCACCGGCGCGACAAACATCAATGGCGGCACTCTGAAACTGGGCGCCGGCGGCGCCCTCTCCAGCGACAGCCTGCTCAACATCAACAGCGCGGCGGGCGTCTTCGATCTCGACGGCCGCACGCAGACGATYGGTGGGCTCGACGGCTTGGGCGAGGTCAAGCTCGGCAGCGCTGCGCTGACGGTCTTGAGGACGTCCAGTTTGTCGAGTTTCGCCGGCGTGATCTCCGGCACCGGGTCGCTTACCAAGAGCGGGGCCAGCCAACTCGTCCTGACCGGCGACAACACCTATACGGGCGGGACGACGATCTCCGGCGGGACGCTTCAAATCGGCTCGGGCACGACAACCGGCTCGATCCTGGGCAATGTCGTCAATGACGGCATGCTCGCCTTCAGCCGCAGCGACGACTACATCTTCGCAGGCAACATCTCCGGCTCCGGCCAGGTCACCAAGACCGGCAACGCCAAGCTCATCCTGACAGGCAACAACACCTATACCGGCGGTACGACCGTCAGCTTCGGGACGTTGCAGATCGGCGACGGCACGACCGATGGCAGCATCGCCGGCAATATCTATGTCCGCACCAGCCTTGTCTTCAACACGGCCGGCACGAGCAGTTATGCCGGGGGGGCCTTGGACGGCGGCAGCGATCGCGGCACCTTCACCAAGGACGGTGCGGGCACCTTGACGATCACCGGGGAGAACACCCATCGGGGCGGCACCAAGGTGGTCGCCGGCACGCTCAAGCTCGGCGGCAACAACCGGCTGGGCAGCGATGGCGACCTCGAGGTCCAGTCGGGCGCGACCTTCGACATGGATGGCAGGGCACAGGGCCTCGCCAAGCTCGAAGGCGCCGGCACGGTCCAGCTCGGTACGGGCGGCGCACTGACGGTCGGCAACGCCGATGCCTCCTCGACCTTCGCCGGCGGCATCATCGGCGGCGGTTCGCTGACCAAGGCGGGGACGGGCACGCTCACGCTGACCGGCGCCAACGGCTTCACCGGCGGCACGACGATCAGCGGTGGCACATTGCAGATCGGCGATGGCAGCGGCACCGGCTCGCTCGTCGGCAATGTCGTCAACAATGCCGCGCTCGCCTTCAACCGCACCGGCAGCCTGAGCTTCGCCGGTGACATTTCCGGCACGGGTGCGTTGACCAAGAGCGGGGCGGGCACGCTGATCCTGACCGGCGCGGCCAGCCATGCCGGCGGCACGACGATCAGCGCCGGCGCCCTGCAGATCGGCGACAGCGGCACGACCGGCGCGATTTCCGGCAACATCCTCAACAACGGCGCGCTCAGCTTCAAGCGCACGAACGACCTTAGCTATGCTGGCGTGATCAGCGGCAGCGGCTCACTGACCCAGGCCGGCAGCGGCACCTTGACGCTGACGGCGGTTAACACCTTTTCCGGTGGCACGACCATCACCACCGGCGGCACGCTGCGGATCGGCAATGACGGCACGAATGATGGTTCGGTCGGTGGCGCTGTTTTCAATGACGGCTCGCTCGAATTCGACAACCTGAACGCTGCCAGCTTCGCGGGCGTGATCTCCGGCAATGGCGCGCTCCGCAAGCTTGGCAGCAACACGCTGACCCTGACCGGCGCCAGCACCTATTCCGGCCCGACCTCCATCGCCGCCGGCACCTTGCTGCTCGGCGGCAACAACCGGTTGAACACGAGCAGCGATGTCTCGGTCTCCTCGGGAGCGTCCTTCGACCTTGGCGGCTTCTCGCAAGGCATCGGCGCCCTCAGCGGTGCAGGCGAGGTCAAGCTCGGTTCGGGCGGGGCGCTCAGCGCGGGCACGACCACCGATTCGATCTTTGCCGGCGCCATCAGCGGCGCGGGCTCGCTGACCAAGACGGGCACGGGCCGCCTGACCCTGACGGGCGACAACACCTTTACCGGCAGCACGACGATTGCTGCCGGCACGCTGCAGATCGGCAATGCCGGAACGGCTGGCGCGCTTGCGACCGATGTCAGCAATAGCGGCGTCCTCGCCTTCAACCGCATCAACGAATACATCTTCAGCCACGTCGTTTCCGACGGCGTCGGCGCGGGCTCGGTCGAGCAGAACGGCACCGGACGAACGATCCTCACCGGCACAAACACGTATACGGGAGGCACCACCGTCAATGCCGGTGCATTGCAGATCGGCAATGGCGGCGCGGCGGGTTCGATCGCGGGCTCGGTCACGGTTGCGTCCGGCGCCGAATTCGCGGTCAAGCGCTCCGATATCTATGCGATGCCCAATGCCGTCAGCGGCGCAGGCAGCTTCGCTCAACGCGGCACCGGCACGACGGTCCTCGGCGATGGTATGACCTATAGCGGCGGCACCGTGATCGAGGCCGGCACGCTCAAGGTCGGCAGCGGCGGCGCACAGGGCTCGCTCGGCAGCGGCGCCATCGCCAATGCCGGCGCCCTCGTCATCGACAAGAACAACGCGATCACGATCGCTGGCGCGATCAGCGGCACCGGCAGTTTCGAAACGACCGGTGGTACCGGCGGCACGGGCGTCACCAAACTCTCGGGCGCCAGCTCCTATACCGGCGCGACCACGGTCAGCGGCGGCACGCTGGAGGTGTCGGGCTCGCTCGGCAACACGGCGGTCACGGTGCAGAGCGGCGCGACGCTGGCCGGTGCAGGCACGATCGCCGGCGCGGTCACCATCGCCAGCGGCGGGCGCCTGGCACCTGGCGCCAATCCCGGCACCCTGACCACGGGCACGCTCAGCGTCGGTGCGCTGACCTTGTCCTCCGGTTCGCAGCTCGATTTCGATCTCGGCCTGCCCAATCTCCCGACCGGGAGCGGCAGCGATCGCGTCGACGTGACCGGCAATCTCACGCTGGCCGGCACCCTCAATGTCGCGAATGCCGGCGGCTTCGGCGGCGGCATCTACCGCCTGATCAACTATGGTGGCACGCTGACGAATAACGGCTTGACGCTGGGCACCCTGCCGAGCGGCGTTTCGGCCGGCGATCTCTCGGTGCAGACCTCCGTCGCGAGCCAGGTCAACCTGGTCAACAGCAACGGCCTCACCCTGAAATTCTGGGACGGCGGCGCGGCGGGCAACGCCAATAACGGCGYGATCGATGGCGGCGCCGGAATCTGGAGCGCGACCAGCGGCAACTGGACCGACCAGAACGGCAGCATTAACGCCCCGGCGGCGCCGGCCCCGGGCTTCATGGTCTTCCAGGGCACGAGCGGCATCGTCACGGTCGACACGAGCCTCGGCACGGTCTCGGCGACGGGCATGCAGTTCGCAGCTGACGGTTACAGGATCGAGGGCGGTACTGTTACCCTCAGCGGCGCGCAGGCGATCATCCGTGTCGGCGACGGCACCTCGGGCGGCGCCTCCTATGTCGCCACCATCGCATCGAACCTGACCGGTGCGAGCGACCTGGTGAAGACCGATCTCGGCACGCTCGTCCTTTCCGGCGCCAACAGCTACACCGGCAACACGCTCCTGAACGCTGGCACGCTCTCGGTCTCGTCCGACGGCAATCTCGGCCAGGCGGCCGGCGGTCTGGTCTTCAACGGCGGCGTCCTGCGCGTGACCGGCACGAGCTTCACCGCGACCAGCCGGGCTGTGAGCTGGGGCAGCAATGGCGGTGGCTTCGACATCGCCGATGCGGCCAACAGCTTCACCCTGAGCCAGGCGCTCAGCGGCGCCGGCGGGCTTACCAAGCTTGGCGCGGGCACGCTCGTCCTGACCGGAGCGAACAGCCATACTGGCGGCACGACGATCTCGGCTGGTACCTTGCAGGTCGGTGCCGGCGGCACGACGGGCGAGATCACCGGTGCTGTCGTCAACAACGGCAGGCTCGCCTTCAGCCGCTTGGACAGCGTGACCTTCGCAGGCGCCATATCCGGCTCGGGCGCGCTGACCCAGATGGGGTCGGGCACGCTGATCCTGACCGGCGTCAACAGCTACACGGGTGGCACAGCGATCAGCGCCGGCACCTTGCAGATCGGCGATGGCGGCACGACGGGGGCGATCAGCGGCAATGTCGCCAATAGCGGCACGCTGGCCTTCAACCGATCCGACATGGTCGCCTTCTCCGGCCAGATCTCCGGGGCAGGTGCTCTGAAGCAGCTTGGAACTGGCACGCTCGACCTGACCGGCGTCAACACCTATTCCGGTGGCACGACGATCACGGCCGGCACATTGCGCGGCAGCGCAACCAGCTTCGGCAGCGGCGCAATCCTGAACAACGCCGCCCTGGTGATCGACCAGGGCAGCGACGCCCAGTTCGCCAACGCCATCAACGGTACCGGCCGCTTCACCAAGACGGGCACCGGCTCGCTCAACCTGACCGGCACCAGCACGCTGTCGGGCCCCACCACGATCGCGGCCGGGCGGCTCGCCGTGAACGGCTCGCTCGCCAATTCCGCCGTGACCGTCGAAAGCGGCGCGACGCTTGGCGGCAATGGTACGATTGGCCGACTGAACGTGCTCAGCGGGGGTATTGTCGCGCCAGGCAACTCCATCGGCACCTTGACCGTCAACGGCAACGTAAGCTTCGCGCCGGGTTCGATCTATCAGGTCGAGGTGAATGGCGCCGGCCAGTCGGACCAGATCATCTCGACCGGCACGATCACGGTCTCCGGCGCCACGCTCGCGATCGCGGCCATCTCGGGCGCGATGCCGCCCTCGGCGCGCTTCAAACTCTTCGATGCAGCAGGCGGCGTTTCCGGCCAGTTCACCTCGGTGACCAGCAATTTCGCCTTCCTGACCCCGGGCCTGAGCTACGATGCCGCGCAAACCTACCTGACGATCGCGCGCAACGATGTCTCCTTCGGCAGCGTCGGCCAGACCCGCAACCAGACGAGCCTGGGCACGGCAGGCGAACGGCTCGGCACCGGCAATCCGGTCTATGATGCCATCGTCAAGCTCGATGCCCCCTCGGCGCGCCAGGCGTTCGACGCCCTGTCGGGCGAAGTGCACGCGTCGGCGCAGGCCATCCTGTTCGAGGACAGCACTGTGGTGCGCGGAACGGCGATCGATCGCCTGAGGTCGGCGTTCGGGACCGTCGCGGCGGCGCAGCAGCCGGTCATGACCTATGGCTTCACGGCCGATATGGCAGCGCCCGTCACCGGGCCGATGCCGCGGCTCGTTCCCAGCGACCGTTTCGCGGTCTGGGGGCAGGGCTTTGGCTCCTGGGGCCGGAATGAGGCCCAGGGCGGCGTGTCGAAGCTCTCGCGCTCAAGCGGCGGCTTCCTGCTCGGCGCCGATGCCGCGGTCTTCGACAACTGGCGCGTCGGTTTCTACAGCGGCTACAGCCGTTCGACCTTCGAGGCGAAGGGCCGGATCTCCTCCGGCAACAGCGACAATTATCATCTCGGTCTCTATGGCGGCGGCCAATGGGGCGCGCTCGGGCTGCGCGCCGGCGCCGCCTATAGCTGGCACGACCTCACGGTCGATCGCACCGTCTCCTTTACCGGTTTCTCCGACCGGCTGAGGAGCGACTACAATGCGGCAACCGCGCAGGTCTTCGGCGAACTGGGCTACCGCATCGATGCCGGGCGCGTCGCGCTCGAGCCCTTTGCCGGCCTTGCCTATGTCAACCTGCAGAGCGACGGCTTTACCCAGCGGGGCGCGGCGGCGGCTCTTGTCGGCCGCAGCTCCGACATGAGCACCGCCTTCACGACTCTGGGCCTGAGAGCATCGACGAACGTGACCGTGAACGGCATGGGCCTGGAGTTGCGCGGTGCGCTCGCCTGGCGGCACGCCTTCGG
>NZ_JBFTZN010000265.1:0-7934 GCF_056406775.1 Allobosea sp. P1_A7 | reverse complement strand
CGCAAGGGTCGATGCGGCGTKGGGCGTGTCGTCCATGGTGCTCTCCCGAGAGGCCGAGGATGGACTGGTGGCGCAACACTGAAGCATCGGCCCGAAATGTGGATTGCGGTCTTCGGGGCAGAGCCGATGCAAGCACAAAAGATGAGATCATCGGATCGGATGCGATGTCCGATCGAATAATCCAGGATATCACGGCCGGCCAATGCCGGCACGACATTGATGAGGTTGAACCATGCCTTCGGGGAGGCAGACGGGTTCGCGATCTGCTGCGGTTCCAGCGCGGTGGGAACGACGGGGGCGCATCATCGGCGGCCTTGAGCTCGCAATCGGCCTCGCTGCCTCGATGACGAGAGCMGCCGAATGAGTGTGCTCGACGACCTTACGGCGTCCGAGAACCCTGCGGGCGTGGCGGCACGATGAAGCCTCCCGATTGATGCGCCCAGAGGTCGGCGTAGAGCCCGCCGCGATCGAGCAATTCCGCATGGGAGCCCTGCTCGGCAATGCGCCCGCCATCCATGACCACAAGGCGGTCCATGAGTTGCAGCGTCGAGAGGCGATGCGCGATCGCGATGACGGTCTTCCCGCGCATCAGATCCGCGAGCGCATCCTGGATCGCGGCCTCGACCTGCGAGTCGAGCGATGACGTCGCCTCGTCAAGCAGGAGAATCGGGGCGTCCTTCAGGATCACCCGCGCGATCGCGATGCGCTGGCGCTGCCCGCCGGAGAGCTTGACGCCGCGCTCGCCGACGAAGGCCTCGTATCCATGGCGCCCCTTGCCGTCCACCAGCGTCTCGATGAAGCCGTCCGCCTGCGCCTTCCGGGCCGCGTCACGCATCATCCACTCATCGGCATCCTGGCGGGCGTAAAGGATGTTCTCGCCGATCGAGCGATGCAACAGCGACGAATCCTGAGCCACCAGCGCGATCCGTGCGCGCAGCGACTCCTCGGTGACGCAGGCGATATCCTGGCCGTCGATCAGAATTCGGCCCGATTGCGGCTCATAGAAGCGGAGCAGCAGATTGACGAGCGTGGACTTGCCCGCGCCCGAGCGCCCGACCAGACCGACCTTTTCGCCGGCGCCAACGGTCAAGGATAGCCCCTCCACCACGCGGTGCGGCTTCATGTAGTGAAAATGCAGATCCTCGAAACGGATCTCTCCATGGGGAGCCTCGAGCGGACGCGCGTCCGGTTTGTCGCGCTGGCTCAGCGGCTGCGCGATCGTCTTCATTCCCTCCTGCACGATGCCGATATTCTCGAAAATGCCCGCAATTTCGAACGCCACCCAGCCCGACATGGCGATGATCTGGGTTGTCAGAAGAAGGGCGGTCGTCAACGTGCCCGCGTCGACCCGGCCCTCGGAGAAAAGCCAGACGCCGATCCCGCCGGTCGTCACCAGCAGGATCGCGTTGAGGCAGACCAGGCAGAAGACATAGACGGTATTGAGCCGTTGCTGGCGGGCGAAAGCAGCCTGGAAGCGCAGGAAGCCGTCGCGCACATAGGTGTCATCATCGGTCCGGCGCCCGAACAGCTTGACCGTCATGATGTTGGTGAACGTGTCGACGACCTTGCCGGCGATGGCGGAGCGCGTCTCCGAAGTCTCGCGCGACCGGACCTGCACCTTCGGCAACGTGTAGGCGAGGAGTGCACCGTAGAGCAGAAACCAGACCAACATCGGCGCGGCGAGGCGAATGTCCTGCGTGCCGAGAAGACCGATCGCGGTCGCGCCGAAAACCAGGATCTGCCAGACCGCGCGCACGAAGGAGACGATACTCTCTCGCAGCGGCCGGGCCGTCTGCATGACCCGGCTGGCCAACCGCCCGGCGAAGTCGTCATGAAAGAAAGAGAGCGGCTGGCGCACGACGTGCCAGTAATTCTGCCAGTGAACCAGCGTCGTGAAAGAGACGGCAATCGAGTGGTTCACGAGCAGGCGAAACAGGATCGTGCCCAGCGGCCGGACGACGAGCACGATCGCCGCCATGACCAGAAGAAGCTGGCCGGCAGCGTCGAAAACGCGCTCGCGCGGGACCGATGACAGGATCGAGACGAGGCGCCCGATCAGATAAGGCACCACGGCCTCAAGGACGGCGAGCACAAAGCCGACCACGAACAGCGCTGCGAACAGGCCCTTCGCCTGGCGGACGAAGTGCCAATAGAACGTTCGCAGTCCGCTGGGAGGCTCGCTTGGAGGCGATGCTGTCGAATCAACAAGTGAATCGAAGAAGCTGAACATCGTTCCTTATGATTGCTGCGGCGCCGACCTTGCAACCTCGAATGGTCGCCGTCAAAGCGCTCGGATCTGCCAAGCCAGTCTCGCTACAGCGGATGCGGTCTGGCGATGAAGCGGGACATGGCTTGCGCGACTCTCACCGCAACGTCGCCTTGATCCGGGAGGCAAAGACCCGCCTCCCCCTCGACCTGGCCATGATCGATGCGCTGGATCTTGTAGACGAACTGCGGATCGACCCGCTCGCCGTGATCGTGTCAGCCGCCCCCGCCCGCACTCCGTTTCATGCGATCGAATGGGAAATCAGGCCCTCCGGCGACCCGGCCGGGCATTGCGCGCGCCCGGCGTGAACTTTGCCTGCCCGGCGCCCTCGGGGGCGTGACCTCATCGCGCAATGGCCGCGGCCAGCGAGGCTTCGAACGCGGCTCATTCCGTTGTTTCGATTCGACGTCATGAATCGGAGTTTTGTCCCGATCCGCCCCCCGTATCCCTTTGCTCAGGTCGACGAGCGACATCGCTGGCCGAAAGAACGCTGATGGAAGGATGTTTTTCAATGAGCAAAGCAGATGACAACAAGGCCGTCGTCGGCCGTTGGTTCACCGAATTCTGGGGCAAGGACGTCAATCTTGCTGTGATCGATGAGATCGCGGCGCCCGATATGCTCCTGAAGTATTCGCTGCACGAACCGCGCCGCGGCCGCGCCGACATCAAGGCCTTCATGACCGACTTCCGGGCGGCGTTTCCGGACCTCAACTTCTGGGGCACCGCCGACCTGATCGCCGAGGGCGACTATGTCGTCGGCCAGTGGGAAGGCGGCGGCACGCATACGGGAGCGGCCTTCGCCGACTTCCTGGTCGGCTATGAGGCCCTTCCCGCCGCCACCGGCCGCAAGATGCATTTCACCGGCACGACGGTCCTGAAGGTGGTGGACGGCAAGATCGTCGAGGAGATCGGCCTGGACGACGGGCTCACCGCCATGACGCAGCTTGGCCTCGTCACGGCTGCCTGAACCCGATCATGCCGAGCCTGCGAGCGGCACGGCATGTCATCGGCAACACCCACCGGGAGGCCTGCGTATTTTTGCGTGGGCCTCTCTGTGCTGGGCTTGGACCGCTCGCGGCTTTCTTGGCGATCTCGGATGGGCGCGGCGCATCCATTGCAGAAATCGGGTGGGAGACATCCGATTTGAAAGCAAGGATCGGAGTGTCGCGAAGGTCGATCGGGAGCACGGTCGGGCCAGGATGTTCCGAGATGACAACAATGACCATCTTCGCAAAGCTCACGCCCAGGCACAGCGCCAGGCAAAGCGCATTTCCCCGCTCGGTCGCGGACGACCCGCGTTGGGCGCGCATCGTCGCTCGCGACAAGGCCGCTGACGGGCAGCTCTGGTACAGCGTCTCGACGACAGGGGTGTATTGCCGCCCGTCTTGCCCATCGCGGACGGCCAATCCGAACAATGTCACGCTTCACGAGACGCTGGAGCGCGCTCGAGCGACGGGATTTCGCCCCTGCAAGCGCTGCAACCCCGACGGCGTTTCGGCAGAGGCCGGGAACGCAACCCTGGTCGCCAAGGCGTGTCGGATCATCGAGGACAGCGAGGAGGAACCGTCGCTGGAGGCACTTTCCCTGGCGGTTGGGCGCAGTCCCGGTTATTTCCACCGCCTCTTCAAGGCGACGACCGGCCTCACCCCGAAGGATTATGCTGCGGCAGATCGCTCCAGGAAGGTCCGCGAGGGTCTCCGCGCAGGCCATAGCGTGACCGAGGCAATCTATGACGCGGGCTTCAATTCAAGCGGCCGCTTCTACGAGAAGTCGACCGGGATGCTCGGCATGACCCCGTCGCGATTTCGCGCCGGCGGAGCAAATGAGGAGATCAGGTTCGCCATCGGGCAGACATCGCTTGGGGCGCTTCTGGTCGCGTCGAGCAAGAAGGGCGTCGCCTCGATCCTGCTCGGCGACGATCCCGATGAACTCCTCCGGGATCTCCAGGACAGGTTCCCCAGGGCCCGCCTGATCGGTGCGGATCGCGAATACGAGGCGTTGATCTCTCGCGTCGTCGGGTTCGTCGAGAATCCCGGCCTCGGTCTCGATCTTCCGCTCGATGTCCGCGGTACCGCATTCCAGCGTCGCGTCTGGCGGGCCCTGCAGGAGATTCCGGTCGGAGCGAGGGTCTCCTATTCAGAGATCGCTCGCCGCATCGGATCACCGAATTCGGTGCGCGCCGTGGCTGGCGCATGCGCAGCGAACACCCTGGCTGTCGCGATCCCCTGCCATCGTGTTGTGCGCAATGACGGAGCGCTCTCGGGCTATGCCTGGGGTGTCGAGCGCAAGCGAACCCTTCTCGATCGCGAAGCTGCCCGGACGGCGTAAGCCTGCGGCCACCCGCCGAATGCCCTGACAAGATTGGTCTTCGATGAATCTCTTTGCGCGCTACGATGACTCTGTCGCCTTCCTGACGAAGCTCGACGAGGACTGGGCCAGACTGATTGTCCGGGTTGGCCCATGCCGGCACGATCCCAAGGCCGCCCGCGAGCCCTATGAAGCGCTGGTGCGCGCCATCGCCTATCAGCAGCTGACGGCCAAAGCCGGGGACGCGATCATCGGCCGCCTCAAGGCGCTCTTTGATGGCCAGGCCTTTCCGAACCCTGAGGATCTCATCGCGGCGGAATTCGATGCACTGCGAGCCTGCGGCTTCTCCGCCAGCAAGATCGCAACCATCAAGGCCATTGCGGAAGGCGCGACGACGGGCGTGATCCCGACGCGCGCTATCGCAATCCAGATGGACGACGAGGATCTCATCGCCCGCATGGTTGCCATCAAAGGCATCGGCCGTTGGACGGTCGAGATGCTGCTGATGTACTCGCTGGAGCGCATGGACATCATTCCGGCCGACGATTTCGGCGTTCGCGAAGGCTACCGCGCGCTGAAATCGCTTGATGAGCAGCCCAAGCCCAAGGCGTTGCGCGAGATCTCCAAGGCCTGGGCGCCCCATCGCACGGTCGCCTCCTGGTATCTCTGGCGAATGCCGCGCGAGCGCGGAAACACGTTGAAWTAGGCCCGACATGCTCGATTTGTTTGAAACGGAGCAATCGACCGAAATCATGGCCGATGGTGCGGTGCTGCTGCGTGGCGCCGCGCTGCCCTTCGAGGCGGATCTGCTCAGCGCCCTGGCTGATATCACCGAACAGGCCCCTTTCCGGCACATGGTCACGCCGGGAGGCTTCGTCATGTCCGTGGCCATGACCAATTGCGGGGCGGCCGGATGGGTCACGGATCGGACCGGCTATCGCTATGATCGCAACGATCCCGAGACCGGGCGCCCGTGGCCACCCATGCCCGATTGCTTGCTCGAGCTCGCGATCACGGCCGCCGCACGCGCCGGCTATCCTGATTTTCGACCAGATGCCTGCCTGATCAATCGCTACGAGCCAGGCGCCCGGCTTTCACTCCATCAGACAGGAACGAGCGCGATTTCGCCAATCCGATCGTCTCGGTCTCGCTCGGCTTGCCCGCGACATTCCAGTTCGGCGGCCCGAAGCGGAATGACCCGGTGAAGAGATATGCGCTTCGACACGGCGATGTCGCCGTGTGGGGCGGACCATCGCGCCTGTTCTATCACGGCGTTCCCGAGCTGAAGGATGGCGTCCACGGAACCGTCGGGCGCATGCGTATCAATCTGACGTTCCGCGGGGCGTTGTAGCGCGATCTTGGATTTTCGTGTTGCCGGCCATGATCGGCGTGATGTCGGGATAGCCTAGTGAGCCACTGGATGATCATTCGACGGGTCGATCTGTAGCCGTCAGGTTGCTGCAGCCCGGCTCGCTCGGCGACCGATACGAGGACGTTTTCGCGATGTTTTCGAGCGGCGATTTCAACGCCAGGGCGAGCCGGCGCAGACTCCCTGGGACGGAGGACGCGATTGGCGCGCTCGTCGCGCTTGCGAAGGACAACCCGGACAAGGCGCTTGTCATGAGCCATATCGGCCAACTCGTGGCCGGCGGTTTCGCAGTGTGGGAGCTGCTCGAAACCGGGGAGATCGAGGTCCGCTTCCCCTCCGGGGAAACCTATCTTCTGGCCGAGACCACGATTCTCAGACTTGCCTGACCCGCTGCGTCCGCGGACGCCCGGTGCGAGACCCTGTTAGCATCCCGTAGCCAGGCGCAGCACGCCGCTCGCCCTCTTCCTCCATCATGCAAGTGAAGCAGCCGTTGCGGCGATCGCGCGCCTGAAGGCGCCAGCGCGCCAAACGAGCAGCGGAGTCATCCGCGGCGTCATGCCACCGCTTCCTGAAGATCATCGCTTGGGCAGAAGCGCTCATGCGATTACCTCCGGAAGACATCACCAGTTCATTTGTCGATTTGAAAGCAAGGACCGGAGTTCTGGAGGCCGCGGCCAAAAGTAATTTTGATCATGGGGACTGAGCAAGGAGCTACGGTTATGAACCTCACGATCATCAAAGACAGGTCACCGGCTTTGTCCGAAGCCGGACCCGCCGATATTCTTCTTCATGCCACCGCCGACACCGAACTCGGCAAGGTGCTGATCGCTCGCAGCGCGAAAGGGGTCTGCGCCATCCTGATCGGCGACACCGCCGACGAACTGGCCGCGGATCTTGCCGACCGTTTCCCGCGGGCCATGCTCATCGCCAGCGAAGCCGCGGTCCAGGACGATATGACCAGGGTTCGTCGCTATATCGAAAACCCCGTCGAAGGGCTGCACCTCGCCCTCGATATGCGTGGGACGCCGTTCCAGCGTCGCGTCTGGGAGAAGCTGAGGGCGATCTCGGTCGGTCGGACGGTGAGCTATCGCGAATTGTCGCAGGTGATCAGCCCGTACGCCCATCCGCGGGCTGTCGCTAAGGCCTGCGCCGCCAATCCGATCGCGCTGGCCATTCCCTGTCACCGCGTCGTGCGGAGCAACGGCGATCTGGCAGGCTATCGCTGGGGTCTCGAGCGCAAGCGCGTTCTCATCCAGAAGGAAGCCATGGCATGAATGCTGGGGTTGTCGCGCTGTCCTTTGCCTCCGCGGGCTATTCCGCGCAGGCACGGGTCGCCGCCTATGCCCCCCACGATTGCGGCCCCCCAGACTATTCGTTCAGAAAATCACTAAACGCTATGCGTGCCTGAGATGGATGATCGTAAGGGTCGGGTTGCTGAGCCGCCTCTCTGGCGCATCCTCCTGGGCGGCTGGCGTGGTGGCAGGCTACCCGTTAGCAGACGTTCCGAAGGTCGAGGGCGGATGGCCGAAAGGGGACTGAACGGCGACAGGCGGACCAAAGCAGCCGCGGCAGCGCTATGCCGATCTGCCCCATGACGGGAAAGCGTGACTGTGAAACAGTCTGCGCAGACGTTTCGCCTGCCCAGAGAGCTTCGATGAGCCATTCCACTAACTACCGCACCACGCTGATCACCGTGGCGGCGGATTGCGCGGCCCTGCTGAGCGCGCCTCCGGCAAAGCCAGGCACAGTCGCTGGGATGCAATACGAGATGCTGGCAGCGCGGCCCTATCAACTGACTTCAGACGAACTTCTGCGGGCGGTCGAGCAAGCGCGCAAAGGAGCGGATGCTGCGGCGCGGCTATTCGACAAGCCGCAAGCCTGTTTGCGCGCCTCGCCACTGGTGAAGCAATACGGTTTCGGACTGCATCATGATGCCGAGGCGCGCGTGGCGCTCGTGCCGGTGGAGAGCGATGAATACGCACGCCTGTTGGC
>NZ_JBFTZN010000264.1:0-7982 GCF_056406775.1 Allobosea sp. P1_A7 | reverse complement strand
CTTCGCAAACGCCGAAAACCTCTAACCCGGACGCCCGACGAAATCGCAAGCTTTTGCGCACCAAAGCCCCAAACCCTTGCGAAATCGAATACTTGAAACCGCAGAAAACCCCAACMAGCGCCGGCGCTTGCAGGTTGTTCACGACCGTCAAGCTTGCAGCGCGAGTTCCCCAGTACCTGTTCGGGCACTCGCAAATCGCTGCTCAATCTGACAAAATTCCCTGCTCTCCCAAAACCAATGCGGACTCATATCGCCTTGTTTTGGAACAGTTTTTTCCTATGCCAGAGTCGCTAGACGCCTCGATTGAGCCAGGAGAATCACTGCGAAATCCCTGAAAGCAGGGAATTGCTTTGTCCCGCACGAAGTGAAGCAGCGCTCTGGATTAATAGCGGCACGATTAGGCATCTCGTCCCGACTTCGTCTCCGCCTGTTCGACCCGCTTCTAGGAGGCCCTGCCTTAGGCCGCGCGCCCCGCCTTAGGCCCACCCCGTCCGCCAGACCGCGAACTTCGCCTTTGTCTCCGCATTGGCCGGATAAAGTCCGAAAATGGTCTCGCCAGCGCGGACACGCTCTTCGACGAAATCCTCATAGGCCGTCTGCTCATAGGCCTCCTCAGCGATCTCATTGGCGAGATGCGCCGGGATCACGCAGACTCCCTCACCGTCCCCGACCACAATGTCACCGGGGAATACCGGTACATCGCCACAGCCGATCGGGACATTGATATCGGCCGCGTGGTGGCGGATCAGATTGGTCGGAGCGCTCGGCCGGCTGTGAAAGGCCGGAAACGGCATCTGGGCGATGTCGGGCGAATCGCGGAAGCCGCCATCGGTGACGACGCCGGCAACGCCCCGCTGCATCAATCGCGAGACCAATATGCCGCCTGCCGATGCCGCGCGCGCATCCTTGCGGCTGTCGATCWCCATGACATGGCCGGGCGGGCAGGCCTCGACCGCCTTGCGCTGCGGATGCTCGATATCGGCGAAAACCCCGAGATGGTCGAGATCTTCGCGCGCCGGGATGTAACGCAACGTATAGGCCTCGCCGACCATCCGAGGGGCCGCAGTTCCGAGCGGCCGCACGTCCTGGATGAAAACATTGCGGAAGCCACGCTTGAACAGCGCGGTCGTCAATGTGGCGCTGGAGACGCGCTTCAGCTTTTCGCGATTTTCGGGGGTCAGCACGGACGTCATCGGAAGGTGATCCTCATTCGCTCAAAGGAGGCGGCATTCGACGCTGATGATCGCCGCCCCGGGGCCGCTATTCCGCGCAGCCCCGGAATGCCGCTCTTGGTCAGGACATGGCAATCGCGTTTCACTCGATCTTTACATTCGCMTTCTGCGCCACCTCGGCCCAACGCTTGGTTTCGGCGGCGATATGGGCGGTGAAATCGGCCTGGCTCGAGCCAACCGGGTCGACCCCAAGCTTCCTGAGTTGCTCGACGGTTGCCGGCTCGCGCATGATCGCCTGCACCTCGGCAGAAAGCTTGTCGACGATCGGTTTCGGCGTCGCGGCAGGCGCAAAGAAGCCGTGCCAGGAGGTCGCGGCATAGCCCGGAATGAACTCGGCCAGCGCCGGCAAATCCTTGGCCACGGCGAGCCGTTCCGGCGTTGCGGTCGCGAGTGCCCTGATCTTGCCGGCTTCCACATGCGGCCACGCTATGGTGATGTTGTCGAAGGAAAGCTGGATCTGCCCGGAGAGCAGATCCTGGGTCACCTGCCCGCTCGATCGGTAGGGTACATGGGCCATATCCGTGCCGGTCGCGACCTTGAACAACTCGGCAGCCATATGCGTCGAGGTGCCGGCACCGGACGAGCCGAACGAGTATTTCCCCGGGTTCTTCTTCAGCAGTTCGATGAGTTCAGGCACCGACTTCGCCGGCAGGTCGAGATTGACCATCAGGATATTCGGCACGCTCGCCACCTGCGAGATCGGCGCAAAATCCTTGATGTGGTCATAGGGCATCTTGCTGTAGACGGCCGGGTTGATCGCATGGGTCGAGACCGTGCCCATGGTCAGCGTGTAGCCGTCGGCCGGCGCCCTCGCGACGGCCGCGACACCGGTGTTGCCGCCCGCCCCCGCCCGATTTTCGACGATGAACCTACCATTGAGCCGCACTGCCAGCCGCTCGGCCAGGATTCTGCCGAGAAGGTCGGTCGTGCCGCCGGCCGCGAAGGGCACCACGATGGCCACGACCTTCGAGGGATAATCCGACTGCGCCAGGGCAGCCGGGGCGATCATCAGGCAGGCGGCGGCCATCGCCGCGCGTCGCGTCAAACTCATCAGGTCTTCCTCCCTTGTTGCAGCGCCCGCGCAATTCGCGCCGGCTCGACCCTTCCCGGGCTCCTTGCCGCAGGGCATAGCACAGCATTTCAGATTTGAAATCTGAAATTTCAGACTTGTTCGGACTTGATGTTTGTGATGTTTGATGCGGCGATGCAGGGCGGAACGCCGGAGCCCGATCGGGATTTCGGTGCCTCCCCCGCACATGCTGGGACTATGATGACCGAGACCACCACGATCGAACCCGTCGCCCCTCACCTGCTGCGCTCCTTGCGCGAGCATGTGCATGAGCGTCTGCGTCGCGCGATCGTGGCCGGCAGCTTCCAGAACGGGGAGAGGCTGAACGAGCGTCAGCTCGCCGAAATGCTCGGCGTCAGTACAACCCCGGTGAAGGACGCGATCCGTAAGCTCGAAAGCGAAGGGCTTGTCCGCACAGAGGCACGACGCGGCGTCTTCGTGCTGTTCTCCGCGCGCCAGGCTCTGGAGATGGCGCTCGGTCGTGCCGCGATCGAGAGCGTGATGGCGCATATCGCCGCCAACCGCATCAGCGACGCCGAAATCCGCGACATGTCGCGGCTGATCGACGACATGGCGCACGCGACCGAGCACAGCGCACTCGAGGACCTCGTCAATTTGAACGAAGCCTATCACGGCGCGATACACCGGATCTCAGGCTGCACCTATCTGGAGCGCCGGCTCGACGGGCAGCGCATGTATGATCACGCCCAGCGCATCGCACTGCTCGGCGAGCAGGACGAACGCCGCCAGGGTTTTGTCGAACACCAGGGAATCTTCGAGGCGCTGGCTGGGCGCAAGCCGCAGCTCGCCGAGCAGCGAATGAGGAGCCACATCGTGCGCTCGGCCAAGAGCCATGTGCGCCAGGTGTTCGGCTCGGATGCGGAGGGATTGGCCTATGACGAATGACCGTTTGCGAACCGCATTACGCGGAATTTCGGGTGTGCATGTCACAGCCTGGAAGGGCGACGGCGAAGCCGACTGGGCCCTGACCGGCCAGATCGTCCGGCGCATTGCGGAGGCCGGGATCCACAATATCGTCTCGGCAGGAAATACCGGCGAATTCTACCCGATGACCACCGACGAGGTGGTCCGCAGCCACGCTGTCGCCGCCGAGGCCTCAGCCGGCAAGTCGCTGGTCACGGCCGGCATCGGCCGCTCCCTTCGCGAAGCGATTGCGACCGGCAAACTCGCAGTTGCGGCCGGTTGCGATGCGGTGATGGTGCATCACCCGCTCGATCCCTTTGCCGCGCCGCAATCGCAAGCCGATTACATTCTCGCCATTGCCGAGGCCCTGCCGATTCCGGTCGTCGCCTATATCCGCTCCGACGCGATCGGCGTGAAGGACCTCGCCCGCGTCGCGACCCACGCCAATGTCGCCGGCGTGAAGTTCGCGTCAAACAACATGATGCTGCTGGCCGAATGCGTGCGCGCGACCCAGGGCACCAGTGCGAACTGGATCTGTGGACTGGCCGAAGGCTGGGCCGCACCGTTCCACGCGCTCGGCGCCCGCGGCTTCACCTCCGGACTGGTCAACGTCGTGCCCGAACGCTCGCTGGCGATCTGGCGGGCGCTGGAAGGCAACGATTATGAACTCGCCCGACACCTCGTCGACGAGATCGCCGGTTTCGAGACGCTGCGTACCAAGTATGGCAACGGCGCCAATGTGACCGTGGTCAAGGAGGCGCTCGGCCTGCTAGGCACGCCGGTCGGCCCCGTCCGCCTGCCCGGCCTTCCCGAACTGAACGAGAGCGAGCGCGCCGAGCTGCGCCGTGTCGTTGCTGGCTGGGGCGCACGGCAAGCAGCAGCGGAATAGCCGCGAACGTCATCGCAGAGCACTGCGACAAGGCATGCAGCCCGCATCCCCGCCGGCGCACTGCGCGCAATGGCGGTCAAGACCACAAGCAAGAAACATCCGAGGAAACACCATGCCCCACCCCCGCAAGACGCCCGAGACGCTGCGCAGCAGGCGCTGGTTCGGCGCCAGCGACCTGCGTTCCTTCGGTCATCGCTCGCGGGCGCTGCAGATGGGCCTCAATCACGAGGAGTTCATGGGCAAGCCGGTCATCGGTATCCTCAACACCTGGTCCGAGATCAACCCCTGTCACACCCATTTGCGCGACCGGGCCGAGGCGGTGAAGCGCGCGGTCTGGGCCGCGGGCGGTTTCCCGGTCGAAATCCCGGTGATGTCGGCCTCCGAGCAGTATCAGAAGCCGACAACGATGCTCTACCGCAACTTCCTGGCGATGGAGGCGGAGGAATCGATCCGTTCCCATCCACTCGACGGCGCGGTGCTGCTTGGCGGYTGCGACAAGTCCACGCCCGCCCTCGTGATGGGCGCATGCAGCGCGGGCCTGCCCTTCATCTTCGTGCCGGCCGGCCCGATGCTGCGCGGCAACTGGGCCGGCAAGGTGCTGGGTTCCGGGGCCGATGTCTGGAAATACTGGGCCGAGAAGGAAGCCGGTAACATCACGGACGGCCAATGGCGCGAGATGGAAAGCGGTATCGCCCGCTCGCACGGCACCTGCATGGTGATGGGTACCGCGGCGACCATGATGAGCCATGCCGAGGTGCTCGGCCTCACCTTGCCCGGCGCCTCCGCGATTCCCGCCGCCGATGCCGCCCACCCCCGCATGGCCGCGGCTGCGGGAAAGCGCATCGTCGAAATGGTCTGGGAGGACCTGACCCCCGACCGCATCCTGACCCGCAAGAGCTTTGAGAACGCGCTCACTGTCCATATGGCGGTGGCGGGCTCGACCAATGCGATCATCCACCTGATCGCGATGGCGGGTCGGGCTGGCGTGCCGCTGACGCCGGAGGATTTCGATACCTTCTCGCGCACGGTGCCGGTGATCGCTAACCTGCGGCCGTCCGGCGATTTCCTGATGGAGGATTTCTTCTATGCCGGCGGTCTGCCCGCCCTGTTGAAACAGCTTGAGAGCAAGCTGCATACCGACGCCATGACAGTGACAGGAAAGCCACTTGCCGAGACGATCGCGCTCGCACAGGTCTATGATGACAACGTCATCCGTCCACTCGACAGGGCCGTCTCGACCGCCAACGGGCTTGCCGTCCTGAAGGGCAATCTTGCGCCCGATGGCTGTGTCATCAAGCCTTCCGCGGCCGAGCCTCGGCTGCTCCAACATCGCGGCCCGGCTCTGGTTTTCGAGGATTACGACGCGATGATGCGCGCGGTGAACGACGAGGACCTCGATGTCACCGCCGATCACGTCATGGTCCTGAAGAACTGCGGCCCGGTCGGTGGCCCGGGCATGCCGGAATGGGGCATGCTGCCCATTCCCAAAAAACTGCTGAAGCAGGGTGTGCGCGACATGCTGCGCATTTCGGACGCTCGCATGTCCGGCACCAGCTACGGCGCCTGCGTGCTCCATGTCGCGCCGGAGGCTTATATCAAGGGGCCTCTCGCGGCGGTTCAGACCGGCGACATCATCGTTGTCGATGTCGAGGCTCGCAGTATCTCCGTCGAGCTTAGCGACGACGAAATCGCCGGTCGCCTCGCCACTTGGTCACCACCCGACCGCAATTATGCTCGCGGCTATGGCCGCATGTCCGCCGCCCATATCCGCCAGGCCGACAAGGGCTGCGATTTCGACTACCTGGAGGGCACGGCCAAGGTGGCGGAACCGGAGATTCACTGAGCGACCTCAGAATGACCACGGCCGTGGAAGCAGCAAGCCTCACGACAGACCAAACCTGCCTTGGACTGGCCGAGAGCCCAGGGCATTATCGATGCGAGCGCCGAAATGGCGTGGCTAAGGCGATGGGGCAGTTGATGACGATGGGGTATGACGACACGCTCTCCTTCGACCCACGCCTTGCCTACGAGATGCCGACCAATTCACAGATCGAGCAGGAGCGCTGGGTCTTCGCCATGTGCAATGGCAGGCGTGGCGGCCGCTTCGCCGAGATCGGCGCCTTCGATGGCGTCCTCCACAGCAACAGCTACTTCCTCGAAACCGAACATGGCTGGACGGGTGTGGCGGTCGAGCCCAACCCCGAACTTTTTGCGAAGCTCCGGCAGAACCGCACGGCGATCTGCCTGGAAAAGGCTGTCTATCGCGAGTCCGGCAGGGTCCTTGACTTCGTTGCCTCCCAGGAGATCGGCACTCTCGAGGAGTTCGCCGACAGCGACGGTTATGCCAGGCATCGTCGCCAGGTCGTCGCGGAGAAGGGCCTGATCCAGGTCGAGACCATCACCTTCAACGAGATCGCTGCGATGGGTGATTTCGCGCTAAACGGCTTCGACTATGTCTCGCTCGATACGGAAGGCTCCGAACTCGACATTCTGCGCAGCATCGACTTGGCTCGCCACCGGATCCCGCTCTTCACCATCGAGCACAATTTCGTCGAGCCGCGCCGGGAGGAGATCAGGCTCCTTCTAGCCGAGGCCGGCTATGATCGGCTCAATGTCGGCTTCGACGACTGGTATTTTCACCAGCAGCTCCTCTGCGAACGAAATCACGGCGCCGCGGTCGATCTCGACGGCATCAACCGGTATTTCAAGAGCCTCTACAAGGATTAGCTGGCGTTCCGACAGGCCCATGGCGTGCCTCCTCCCAGCTTGTGTTGACGCGTTTTCGCAAGTCTGGAACAAGCTCACGCACGAAACAGCCGCCCCACGGGTTCGGCGTAAAGCGCGAGTGCAATGTGAATTCGGAAGCCGCGCAGCGCTTCATCGAGCGCACCCATGATCGCTCCTTGACCATCGGCATCATTGGCCTGGGCTATGTGGGCCTTCCACTCGTATTGGCGGCGCTACGCAAGGGCTTCAGCGTCATCGGCTTTGACATCGATCGCGACCGCGTCGCGCTGATCAATTCCGGCCAGAGTGACATCAAGCACATCCCGTCCGAACCGATCGCAGAGGGCATCAGCAGCGGCCGGTTCGCCGCCACGACCGACTTCGATCGGCTGTCCGAGCCGAACGCCCTGCTCATCGCCGTGCCGACGCCGCTGACGCGGCACCGCGAGCCGGACATGTCATATGTGGTCAAGACTGCAGAGGCGATCGCGCCCCGGTTGCAGCGCGGCCAACTGATCGTGCTGGAATCGACGACCTATCCCGGAACCACAGACCAGGTGATGCGTCCGATCCTGGAAGGCGTATCCGGGCTGGCAAGCGGCCAGGATTTCTTCCTGGCTTACTCGCCTGAACGCGAGGATCCGGGCAACCCCAGCTTCGGCACATCGGATATCCCCAAAGTGGTCGGGGGCGACGGGCCAGATGCCTTGGCAATGGCCGACGCGCTCTACAGCGCACTTGTGGTCAGAACGGTGCCTGTTTCATCAACCGCAACCGCGGAAGCCGTCAAGCTGACCGAAAATATCTTCCGAGCAGTCAATATCGCGCTCGTCAATGAGCTGAAGCAGGTCTACAGCGCGATGGACATCGACATCTGGGAGGTCATCGAGGCGGCGAAGACCAAGCCCTTCGGCTTCATGCCCTTCTATCCGGGCCCCGGCCTCGGTGGCCACTGCATCCCGATCGACCCCTTCTACCTGACGTGGAAGGCGCGCGAATACGACATCACGACGCGCTTCATCGAGCTCGCAGGCCAAGTCAACACCCATATGCCCTATCTGGTGGTCAACCGCCTGGCGGAGCTGGTCGATACGCAGCTCCGCAAGAATTTCAGCGATGCCCGTATCCTCGTACTCGGCAT
>NZ_JBFTZN010000263.1:0-7990 GCF_056406775.1 Allobosea sp. P1_A7 | reverse complement strand
CAATGCCGTGCCTGTGCGATCCGACGCTCGACGCTGCGGCTGTAAAGGGACATGGCGTAGCAGCAGATGAAGAAAACCCCGGCAGCAAAGACGTAGCCCTCGCGGCCGAGGCCCAGCCAGTTCGGGTCCTTTAGCGCCTGCCCGATGATGCCGAGCAGGTCAAACAGGCCAATGATCGAGACGAGTGTGGTGTCCTTGAACAGGTCGATCACCGTATTGACGATGCCCGGGACGGTCAGCCGGAAGGCCTGCGGCAACACGATGAGACGATGCGCGTTCCAGTAGCTAAGGCCGAGCGAGGCGGAGGCCTCGTATTGCCCCTTATCGATGCCCTGCAGCCCGCCCCGGACGACCTCGGCAAGATAGGCGGCGACGAAGAGCGAGAGTCCAACGATGGCGCGCAGCAGCCGGTCAAAGCTGGTGCCCTCCGGCAAGAACATCGGCAGCATCACCATGGCCATGAACAGCACGGCGAGAAGCGGCACGCCACGCAGCAGCTCGATAAAGCCGGTGCAGAGCCAGCTGATCGCCGGCAGGCTTGAGCGCCGGCCGAGCGCCAGAACGATGCCGATCGGGAGCGCGATCACGACCGTCGCATAGGTCAGCAGCACGTTGAGTGAGAGGCCGCCCCATTGGTCGGTGGGAACGACTGGCAGGCCCAAGACGCCACCGAGCAGTAGCGTGCCGGCGATGAGAGGGCAGAGCGTGACAAGAAGCAGTACGGAAAGCACCGGGCGCGGATTGCGTGGCCAGGCGGCCGCGACAGCAAAAACGAGCAGGACAAGCCCAGCAAGCTTGACGCGCCAGCGCTCCGGCGCCGGATAGCGACCGAAGAGGAACATGTCGATGCGGTCGGTGACGAAGGCCCAGCAGGCGCCGGTGCCGCAGACCGAGCGGCTCCGACCTTGGAACACGGCATCGGTGACGAACCAGTGCAGGAGTGGCGGCACCAGCACGACGAGCAGCGCAACGGTGAGGAGCGTCACCAGCCCCCCGCGAAACGAGCCGAAGAGATTCGTCCGGATCCAGCGGCGAATGATCGCCGTTGCCGAAGCAAGCTGCGGGCTGGGGTGCCTTGGGACGACAGTGACGATGGAGGTCGTTTCGGCGCTCGGCATCGTGCTTCCTAACGTTCCTTAAGCGCGAACCGGGCGTTCAGCCGCGCGAGCCCCGCCGAGACCAAGAGATTGACAGCGAGGAAGACGCCCATGAGGATCACCATCACCTCGATCGCACGGCCCGACTGGTTGAGCACCGTGCCGGCGAAGATCTGAACGATCTCCGGATAGGCAATGGCCGCGCCGAGCGAGGAGCTTTTGATCAGGTTGAGATACTGGTTGGTCATCTGCGGAATCATGACTCTGAGCGCCTGCGGCAGAATGACCAGCCGGAGCGTCGGCCAAGGCTTCAGCCCCAGGCTGTAGGCCGCCTCGCGCTGGCCCTTGGCGACGCCCTCGACCGAACCCCTGACGATCTCAGCGATGAAGGCGGCACTGTAGAGCGAAAGCCCGGCCCAGAGCGCGACGAACTCCGGTGGCATCACCATTCCGCCCGTGAAGTTGAAACCTTTGAGCGTCGGAGCGCTCCAGCCCGACAAGCTCGCCACCAGTGCGGCAAAGAGGGTGGGCGGTACCAGCCAGAGCCAGCGCGTGCCCTTGCGCCGCATTGGCAGGAAGTGACGCAGCAGCGGTACGAGGACGAGGCTCAGCACCAGCAGGGCAGCGATCAGGGGTGTCCTGTCGCCCGCCAGCGGATAGGGCAGGAACAGACCGCGGATATTGAGATAGAACAGGCCTCCCAAGGACAGGCTCTGGCGGGCCTGCGGCAAGAGCTGGAGCACGCCGACATACCAAAAGACGATCTGGAGGAGCTGCGGGGTGTTGCGGATCAGCTCGACGATGGCGCCCGAGGCGCTGCGCATCAGCCAGCTCGTAGAGAGACGCATCACGCCGAGCGCGAGGCCCAGGACAGTGGTGGTGACGACGCCGAGCGCGGAAACGAGCAGCGTATTTGAGAAGGCCGCGACCAACGCCATGGCGTAGCTGTCCGTCGGCCTGAAGTTCGTGATTTGGAACGGCATGGCGAAGCCGGCCGGGCGCCATAAAAAACTGAAGTCCAACTCCATGTTGCGGCGCGCGAGATGGCTCGCCGCATTGTGCCCGAACCAGATCAGGACGAGCAGGGCGATACCGAGGACCACGCCCTGCCAGAGCAGGGCGTGGGATGATTTCATGGGCCACAGCGCGGCGTTGCTGCCGGATGTGGATTTGGTCCGAGCCATGCCGGCGATCTCACCGGAACGGAAGAGGATAGTGCAGGCCACCCTGCGACCAGAGATTGTTCAAGCCGCGCGGCAGGCCGAGCGCCTTGGGGCCGAAATGGACGTCGTAGATCTCGCCGTAATTGCCGACCGCCTTGATGGCCCTGTAAAAGCCCTCGTTGTCGATGCCCAGTTGTTTGCCGAAATCGCCCTCGAGCCCGAGCAGGCGGCGCACGAAGGGGTCCTCGGACTTCTTCTTCTCATCGACATTGGCCTTGGTGATTCCAAACTCCTCGGCGGTCTTCAGCGCCGTGTCGACCCAGAAGACGATGTCGGACCAGCGATAGTCGCCGTCGCGCGTATGGAGGCCGAGCGGTTCCTTGGAGATGACCTCGGGCATGATTATCCAGTCGTCCGGCACCTTCATGGTGGAGCGGGCGGCGGCGAGCGAGCCGGTATCGTCCGAATAGCCGTCGCAGCGACCGGCCTCTGCGGCGGCGAAGGCTTCCTCCGACTTCTCGAAGAGCAGCGAGTTGATCGTCGTGCCTTTGGAGCGGGCGAAGTCGGCGATGTTGAGTTCGAGCGTTGCGCCGGTGATCATGCAGATTGTGGAGCCGTTCAGCTCCCCTGCAGTCTTAACCCCAAGGCTCTTGCGCACCATGAAGCCCTGGCCGGCGTAGAAATTGACTGCGACCTCGGTCAGGCCGAGGCCGATGTCACGGGCGAAGGTCATGGTCGAGTCGCGGATCAACACGTCGATCTCGCCGGACTGTAACACTGTGAAGCGGACCTTGGCGGTGGTGCCAACATACTTTACCTTCTTCGGGTCGCCCAGAACCGCAGCGGCGAGCGCTTGGCAGTAGTCGACGTCGAAGCCTTTCCAGGCGCCCCCGGAATCCTGGTAGGCGAAGCCGGGAATGCCGCTGTCGACGCCGCAGACCAACTCGCCGCGCTTCTTGATGGCTTCGGCCGTCGGCCCCGGGGCCGGCAGCGTCTGGGCGGAGGCGGCCGTGCTCAGCAGCGCGGCGCCGAGGGCGGACAGCATCGTCTTGAAGATGGTCCGATCTGCTTTATTCACGGTGACGATCCTTCTTCTTCGGGGCGGGCGGCTTCGTATCGAACCGGCTCGGCATGCCAGCCGTCCTTGCGCTTGGCCCAGTAGGTCTCGCGCAGCTTCTGGCTGATGGGGCCGGGACGATCGTTGTTGAGGATGCGACCGTCGAGGCGGCTCACCCCGATCGGGCCGCCGGCGGTCGAGGAGACGAGGATCTCGTCGGCGTTGCGCAGCTCCTCGACGGGCACGTCCCGAACCTCGCAGGGGAGACCGAGTTGGGCGCAGAGCTCGATGACGGAGAGGCGCGTGATGCCGCCGAGAACGTTGCGGTCTGGCGTTACGACGACGCCCTCGGTGATGCAGAAGACGTTGTAGCCCGGCCCTTCCGTGACGTTGCCGGCGGCGTCGAGCAGGATCGGATTGTCCGCTCCCCTCTCGTCCGCCTCGAACAGGGCGGCCGTCATGTCGGCCCAGTGGAAGTTCTTCGCCCGGGCGTTGACGGAAGCCTCGGGGATGCGCGGGGTCGAGGCGACGATCATATGGGCGCCGCGCTCGATCACCTCCGGTTTCATCAGCCAGACAAAGGGAATGGCGTAGGCGCAGAGATACGGGCGCGCGTTCTTGGGGTGATAATGCGTGCCGGGGAGGGGGCGTCCACGCAGGCAATCCATGGCGACATAGGCCTCCCGGAGACCAGCCAGCGCCACGAGCTTGTGCAGGATGCGGCGAATCTCGTCGTCGCTCTCGCGCGGGATGAGCCGCATCGCTTCCATCGAGGTGCGGAAGCGCTTGAGATGGTCGTCAAGCCGAAAGAAATTCCCGTCCCAGACGCTAACCACGTCGTAGGTCACGTCCGAGCGGCGAAAGCCCCAGTCGGTGATCGGGATGCGGGCTTCGGCGATCGGCATATAGGCGCCGTCGATGAAGGCTGCGCCACTCGCCCAGCGGGCGGCGTCGGTTGATGCGAAGGTGGAAGCGGTGACGTTCATCCTGGACCTCTTCGTCGCGGTTTCGGATCACGGGCAGCGAGCGGAATCCTCCGTCATGTGCCGGAGGGCCGCTGAAAAGTTTGGCAAAATTCGCGCTGCGCCCGGCTCCGGGCGCGACGGCGATTTCAGGCGGTCGGCAGCTCGGCAAGCACGGCGTCGAGGCCAATCCTTATCCGGCGGTACATCTCATCGAGTTCTGCCTCGGTGATGATCAGCGGCGGCGACAGCACGAGGCAGCCTTGCAGCGGGCGCAGGACTACACCTGCGGCCAGCGCCGCGTCGTAGATCTGAGTTGCGATGCCGCCCGGTACCAGCGAGGGCGCGGCATCCGCACCACTCCCGGAGCCCGGCAGTGCGACCTGAATGGCCCCGGCGAGGCCGAGGGCCCGGGTGGACGTAACGAGAGGGTGATCTTCAAGCGCCGCGAGCCCCTTGGCGAAGACGGGCGCGACGGAGCCGATATGCCCGAGAATGTCGCGCCGCTCGAAGATGTCGAGAACCTTAAGCGCAACGGCCGCAGCGACCGGATGAGCGCCATAGGTCGATCCGTGGTTGAAGATGCCCGCTGTTTCCGAACCGGCCTCCAACTCGTTGTAAAATTCGTCCGACATCACCACGGCCGAGATCGGCTGATAGGCACCGGAAAGCTGCTTGGCCGTGCTGAGGCAGTCGGGCTGGAAATCGAAGTTCTGGCAGCCCCACATCGTGCCGGTACGGCCGAAACCGGTCACGACCTCGTCGGAATACATCCGGATGCCGTAGTCACCGAGCAGAGCCTTGATCTTGGGGAAATAGCCGCGCGGCGGCGGGAACATGCCTGCCGAGACCGAGAGCGGTTCGGCGATGAAGGCCGCGACGGTCTCGGGCCCCGCCGCCTCGATGGCGTCGCGGATCTCAACGACGAGGCGATCCGCATATTGGTCTTCCGTCTCACCGGGCAGTGCGCCGCGCGGCCAAGTCGGGTGCGTGACGTGGATTACGTCGTCGGTGGGAACGCCGAAGGCCTCCTGCACCGCGGCGCCGCCGCCAAGTGCCGTCGTAAAGATAGTGCCGCCATGATAGCTCGCGCGACGCGAGATGACTTTGCGCCGCTTGGGCTCGCCGGCCACGCGATTGGCGTACCAAGTGAACTTGACGAGCTGGTCGTTTGCCTCTGATCCCGTCGTGGCGAACATGACATGGGCGTTCGGAATAGGCGCTGCGCGCGTCAGGCGCTCGGCGAGCTGCATCACGACGGGAACGGTCCTGTGGATGCCTGACGGGTACATCGGCAGCGCACGGAGCTGAGCGATAGCGGCCTCGATCAGCTCTTCGTCGCTGAAACCCAAGCCCACGCAATAGAAGGTCGAGACGGCCTCGATATAGTCCTTGCCATCCTCGTCATAGGTGAAAACGCCCTTGCCATTCGTAAAGACCAGCGGCCGTTCCTCGCGCAGTTTTTTGAGGTTCGAGAAGGGCAGCAGCAGCATGTCGGAGTGATGATTGGAAAGGCGTGCGGCGATGTTCATGACATGCAGCTTCCTGTGATCACAGTTGACAATCGAGGACTATATGGCAATGACGAWCCGCGTCAATCTCGCTCAAGATGATAAAGTATGCGGTGATTGGGCATGAAATGTGCAGCGTCCGTCTATGCTCTCGAGTGTGCATATGCATGCTGTGATCACGCCGTTGAAGCAAGAATGGGGTGATTTCCGTGGCCGCTCGCCTGCCGCATTCCCAGGTTGAGACGTCTCCGGAGCCCGAGCAGGCGAGCGGGTACATGATCGAGCGCGATGGCGCAAAGAACGCCAACACGCTCTCGATCCAGGTCTATGAGGGCTTGCGGCAGAGATTGCTCTCGGGTGGACTCTATCCCGGCGCCAAACTCTCGCTGCGGTCGCTTGCGACCGGCTTCGGCACCAGCATGCAACCCGTTCGCGATGCAGTGTCTTCGCTGGTGGCCGAGGAGGCGCTCGAGATAACGCCGGCGCGCGGGATCCAGGTCCCGGCGCTCGACCGGACCGTCTGCGACGACATCTGGCTGCTGCGCTCACTGACCGAGGGCGAGGCGGCGGCGCGTTTCGCCCAGCGCGCGCAAGAGGCGGATTTCCAGGCGTTGCAGGGGCTGACCGAGGCTGTACGCAGCGCCTACCGCGGGGGAAGTGTGGGCGAGCACATGCTCGCTTTCCACGATTGGTCCTTTTTCATCGCCGAGCGCTGCGGTTCGGCGATGCTGGCGGCGCTGATCCGGCGGCTGCGCGTCCGCAATGCGCCGATCATCGCGTTCTGCCTCAGCGTGAAAGTCCACGAGGAGCCCGACTTCATGGAGTTCTCGACGCATGTCATGGAAGAACTGGCGCTGGCGGTCCATACGCGCGATCCCGGTCGCATCCGCGACCTGCGCCGCGTCGATATCCTGACCTATCAGCGCTACCTGTACGCCCGCCTCGGCTGGACGCTGTAGCAAACGAGTTCCGAACCGGATCGAACCTATTCCTATTTGCCGGTCCACGTCGCCGCAAGCCTCGCCGCCGCGGCAAGTCCTCCGTGACGAACTCGGTCCGCTCGGCAAGGGGTGCCTGATACGCGTCTGTGGTCCGATTGCCCTCAACAACGCCTTCGATGCGGGGAGGCACGGACAGATCAGCGGCGCTCAGGCCCGACTTCTCGTCGAACTCTGCGCGAGAGAGGGGAGGTCTCGATCGGTATCGCGGAAGTAGCTTCTGATGGGGCCAATTCCCCGTCTATAAGTGGCGCCTGATTATCGAGCTTTGGGCCGAACCAAGCGAACAACAGGTCCAGAAAATTGACATTGCGACAAGCCAGATTCGATGCGCGAATTTCCCGTTGGCCAGACGGGTTCTCTCGTTGTGAGAAGAACTGAATTGGCAGCCGCCAGGACTCAGGCGAAGCACTGACCGGCATGCGAGGGCCGGCCGCGGTTCGAAGCAAAACCACGGACATGGCGCATGACCTCGCTCGCCAGGTTCGCGAGCAGGCCATATTCGTTGAGCGGGATCCGCTGAAAGCTTCTCCACAGCTCAAGTCGGCGCATAGCTCTGTTGATGATACTCACCGAATGCGCTTTGATATCCCGTACGCAATGACGGGGCTGACATGAAGATCGGCGATCGTTTGAGAGAACTCCGCCAGAGCCGAAAGTTGACCGTCCGAGCCGTCGCCTTGCGCTCGGGCGTCTCCCACTCCTCGATCTCGCTGATCGAGCGGGATTTGATCAGCCCCTCCCTCAACACGCTGCATGCGGTCCTCGACGCACTAGGGACGACCCTCTCGGGGTTCTTTCTCGATTTTCATGCGGTTTCGCCGCCGGATCCGTTTTGCCGCGCAGCGGATATGGCTGAAATCGGCCGGGCGGATGCCATTTCCTATCGCGTGATCGGAGCAGGTTACCCTAACCGCTTAATGCTGATGCTCCATGAAACCTATCCTCGGGGAGCCGATACCGGCGAAGCCTTCGTTCATTCGGCCCAGGAAGGCGGCCTCGTCATCCGCGGCGCGGTTGAGGTCACGGTGTCGGGCCGGACAGCGCTTCTGCAGCCAGGCGATGGTTATTATTTCGATAGCCGCGAGCCGCATCGTTTCCGCAACGCCGCGGACGAGCCGAGCGAGATCGTGAGCGCCATCACGCCCCCAACATATTAGACGTGTTCCTGAAAGGCGTTTACCAGAGAAGCACTCCGGACC
>NZ_JBFTZN010000262.1:0-8035 GCF_056406775.1 Allobosea sp. P1_A7 | reverse complement strand
GGCGTCTACTTCGGCGAGCCCAAGGAGATCGTCACGCTGGAGGACGGTTCCAAGCGCGGCGTCGATACCCAGATCTACACCACGCCCGAAATCGAACGCATCGCACGCGTCGCCTTCGAGCTGGCGCGCACCCGCCGCAACAAGGTCTCCTCGGCCGAGAAGCACAATGTCATGAAGACCGGCGTGCTCTGGAAGCAGACGGTCACGGCCCTGCACGCCAAGGACTACCGGGATGTCGAGCTCGAGCATGTGCTCGCCGACAATTGCGCCATGCAACTCGTGCGCTGGCCGAAGCAGTACGACGTCATCGTCTGCGACAACCTGTTCGGCGATATTCTCTCCGACGTCGCGGCGATGCTGACCGGCTCGCTGGGCATGCTGCCCTCCGCTTCGCTCGGTGCTGAAGACCCGGCTACCGGCAAACGCAAGGCGCTCTACGAGCCCGTGCACGGCTCGGCTCCCGACATTGCCGGCAAGGGCCTGGCGAATCCGATCGCGATGATCGGCTCCTTTGCGATGGCGCTGCGCTACTCCTTCGGTGCCATCGAGGCGGCCGACCGGCTCGAAGGCGCGATCGCCGATGTGCTCGGCGCCGGCACCCGCACCAAGGACATCGTCGCGCCGGGCGCCAATGCCGTCTCGACCGCCGAGATGGGCGATGCGATCGTCAAGGCGCTGGAAGCGCGCGGCTGACGCGTCCACTCCACACACTCCGACGCCATCCCGGTCCTGCGCTTCGCTTGGGCCGGGATGCATGGAGCCATGCGGTGAGGGGCTCGATGCCTCTCCCCCTCGTGAATTGCACTTGAAGCTCATCTGTGGACTAAGCTTCGCTCTCTGAAACGGAGCATGTCCGTCGATGCTGATCAAACGCCGCCCTGGCTGGGAATTGCCCGAAAGCCAGGCCACTCCCGAACATATCGCCATGAACCGCCGGGCCTTTCTCGGCGGGAGCGTGGGGCTGATCGCCGGGAGTACATTGCCCCAGATCGCAGCCGCGCAAGGCGCGGATCCGACGCTCGATCTCTATCCTGCCAAGCGCAATGCGAGCTACACGCTCGACCGGCCGGTGACCGACGAGGAGCTGCCGGCGAACTACAATAATTTCTACGAGTTCGGCATGTCCAAGGATGTCGTCAGTGCGGCTAAGAAGCTGCCGACGCGGCCCTGGAACATCGCGATCGACGGCATCGTCGAGAAGCCGTTCGAGATCGGATTCGACGATCTCATCCGCAAGATGCCGCTCGAGGAGCGGCTCTATCGCTTCCGCTGCGTCGAGAGCTGGGCAATGGCCGTGCCCTGGACCGGCTTTCCGCTGAAGGCCCTGGTGGCGCTGGCGAAACCGCTCTCGAGTGCCAAATATGTCAAGTTCGAAACCTTCCTGAACCCGCGCGTCGCCTCCGGGCAGACGCAACGCTGGTATCCCTGGCCCTATACCGAGGGGCTGACCATGGCGGAGGCGAATAACGACCTGACGCTGATGGTGACCGGGATCTACGGCAAGCCACTGCCGAATCAGCATGGTGCCCCGGTTCGCCTGATCACGCCGTGGAAGTACGGCTTCAAATCGGTGAAGTCGATTGCGCGGATCAGCTTCGTCGCCGAGCGGCCCAAGACCTTCTGGGAGGCCCTGCAATCGTCGGAATACGGCTTCTGGGCCAATGTGAACCCGGAGGTGCCGCATCCGCGCTGGAGCCAGGCCAGCGAGCAGGTTCTCGGTTCGCGCGAGCGTCGACCGACACTGCTGTTCAACGGCTATGGCGAGCAGGTCGCAGCGATGTACAAGGGGCTTGAAGGCGAGCGGCTCTACGTCTGAGGCCGCCGCTTCCGTCGGGAGGCGTGATGAGCCAGGGTTTCTGCCTGTTCGATACGGCAATCGGCGCCTGCGCGCTGGTCTGGAATGCCGAACGCCTGATTGGTGCGCAACTGCCGGAGCAGGATGAGGCGCGAGCCCGCCAGCGGTTGGCCCGGCGCTATCCGGAGGCTGTCGAAAGCGCTCCTCCGCCGTTCGTGCAGGATGCGATTGGCGCGATCATGGCATTGCTGCGGGGAGAGAAGAGGAATCTTGCTCACCTGCCGATCGAGATGGACGGTGTCTCGGCCTTCAACCGAAAGGTCTATGCGGTTGCCCTGAGCATCCCGCCTGGCGAAACCCTGACCTATGGCGAAGTCGCGGCGCGGATCGGCGAGCCGGGTGCAGCGCGGGCGGTCGGCGTCGCGCTTGGCGAGAATCCCTTCCCAATCATCGTGCCCTGCCATCGCGTCCTGGCGGCTAACGGCAAGACCGGCGGCTTCTCGGCCGATGGCGGGGTGGAGACCAAGCTGCGGATGCTGACGATCGAGAAGGCGCGAACCAGCGATGTGCCGAGCCTGTTCGATTCGCTGCCGCTGGAAGCGCGGCGGCGCTGACGATCTGCGCTGCCAGCTATGCCTGTCACCTCAGTCGGGGAGGGGCGCCAAACGATCGGGGCCTCGTACCTGATCGCAGGGGGCGATGCTCCCACATGGCCCATGGCTCTGCGCCGCAGCTTCGCCGGGATGATCGCGTATGCGCGGAGCAGACCGACGCAAGACGAAAAAAAGGCCAGCGTCCCGAGGGAGCTGGCCTTTGAAGTTTGAAACATCCGGCGTTACCGCCAAACATCTCAGAGGGGAACGGCTGGAACGAACTCAACGCCGGGAGGAGAATGCGGAGCCCGTTCCGAACAACCGTGATTGCTATATCGGGCAGCACGTGCCGTTTTGCAATGCAGCATAGCTTGGGGCCGCTATGCGGAAACTGCATGACCTATCATCATGTGCGACAAATTTTAGCCTAAATGGCTGAAAGCATGCGCTCGCCGCAGCGCGGGATACCCGCGCTGCGCGCATAGCCGGGGCATCCGGCCGTTTAGTAGGTCCAGCGCTGGGCTTTCTGGATCAGGAAGTCGCGGAATGCCTGCACCCTGGCCACCGACTTCATCTCTTCCGGATAGACCAGATAGCTTTCGAGCTGCGGCATCTCAGTCTCGCGCATGAGCTGGACGAGGGGTGAGCCGGTCTCGATCAGATAGTCCGGCAGCACCGCGATGCCCGCGCCGCTGTCGACTGCCCGCTTCATCGCCGTGATGTTGTTCACGGTGAGATGGATCGGGCGTGGGTTGCGCTGTTCGCGGCCCAGGGTTCCAAGCCAGTGCACGGCGGTCAGATAGGACGGCGAGGTGCTGCCGAACGACAGGAGCCGGTGATTGTCGAGATCCTCGTAGCTCTTCGGCTCACCGAAGCGCTTGATATAGGCCGGTGAGCCATAGACGTGGAAATGCACGGTGAAGAGCTTGCGCTGGATCAGGTCCGGCTGCTGCGGCTGGCGCAGGCGAATCGCGATATCGGCCTCGCGCATCGAGAGGTCGAGTTCCTCATCGGTGAGGATGAGGTCAACCTTGATGTCGGGGTAGAGATCGAGGAACTCCGCCAGCCTTGGGGTTAGCCAATGGCCGCCGAGACCGCGTGTCGCCGTGACCTTCAGCTCGCCCGATGGATGCTCGCGCGTCTCCGAAAGCTGGGCGCGCGTACGCTCCAGGCGCTGCGTCATCTCGCGTGCCGCGCGCCAGAGCAATTCGCCCTGCTCGGTGAGAATGAGCCCGCGCGTATGGCGGTGAAACAGCGGTGCACGCAGCTCACGCTCAAGCGCGCCAATCTGCCGACTAACGGCGGATTGACTCAAACCAAGTACGTCGCCAGCCTTGGTAAAGCTGCCGGATTCTGCGACGGTATAAAAAATCCTGATGCGGTCCCAATCCACCGCGGTTCCCCCGTTATGCGTTTCGTGCATGTTGGGGGGTAAAACGCAGGAACGTCAACGATTGCTTTGCCGACGGGGCCTCTTTTCACACTGAATCTCGTGAGACAACCCATCAACAATCGTGATGGGTTGTCTTTTTCGGCCTATTCGGCCGCTTCGCGCTGTTCCGTGACGTTGGCGGCAAGCCATCTTTCGGCATCGAGCGCGGCCATGCAGCCCAGTCCCGCGGCCGTCACCGCCTGGCGGTAATGCTCGTCGGTGACGTCACCCGCGGCAAAAACGCCGGGGATGTTGGTCTGCGTCGTGCCGGGCGTCACGTCGAGATACCCTGATTCACGCATGGCGAGCTGCCCGGTGAAGAGTTCGGTCGACGGCTTGTGGCCGATGGCGATGAAGACTCCGTCGGTCTTCAGTTCGCTCTCAGCGCCCGTCTTCAGGTTGCGGAGCTGCAGATGCGTGACTGATGGCGGCTGCGTACCGCCGCAGATCTCGGCGATCTCGCTGTCCCAGACGACCTCGACCTTGGGATGTTTGAACAGGCGATCCTGCAACACCTTCTCGGCCCGCAGCGAATCGCGCCGGTGCACCAGGGTGACCTTCGCAGCAAGGTTGGCGAGATAGAGCGCTTCCTCGACCGCGGTATTACCGCCGCCGACGACGACCACTTCCTTGCCGCGGAAGAAAAAGCCGTCGCAGGTGGCGCAGGCCGAGACTTAGTACCCCTGCGGTCGCAATACTCTGAGTGAGGGAATACGGCTTCAGGTGGGGTCCATGCCTGTACGTTGATCGGCGATTGAGACCCTATCCCAACTATACTCTGTGTCTCCTCGTAAGCCGGGGCCCGACGTAGGCCTAGATGCACCTTCAAACGACAACCTTCACTGGCCAGCCGGGTGAGCCAGATTGCCCCGGCTGAGCTGGTCGGGGTTGCTCGGCCGGGGCATTCTGGCGTCCAGAGGGGGGCCGCACGTGCTAGCGATGCCCAAAGTTGTAAGCGCCACGGACCTGAGGCTTTGGGTGGCGGGTCCCACTGAAGTCGCTCGTGCTCTCTAATTCAGCGTTCGTGGTGGCGATTACGTTCTCAAGCGGTGCGGCTCCTTGAGCTCCCCTTCCGGGAGACTGGCGCTCCGGGAGACACGCGCTCCGCCGGTCCGGGAGACTTCCGCTCCGGGAGACTGGCGCTCTGGGAGAGCGCTGTTCCGGCGGTCCGGGAGGACGACGTTTCAGGAAAGCCGCGTTCCGCGAGAACGGAGTAATGGGATACTATTTGCTTCGTATTAGAAAGGAGGATATGAACAAGATCGAAATAGAAATTCAACTCCGTTTTGCCAATAACGAGTAATAGGCGAAAAATAGAATATAGAATAGCGCTATGTATATTTCGGTATAGATAGTGTATAGTCATCATTTCAGATTGACTGATCGCTTTAGGCTTATGTGACCTTAATAGTATGACGATCATTAGGAATTTTTTAACCGATATAACATACCTGTCGATCTGCCGGGCGAAGTTGTCGACGTCCGACTGTCGGCGTCTTGGAGGCCGGGCAAACTGCTTGTTCGTGGGCGGAGTTTGGCGCAGCTCGCCGCCGTAGCCGATCCGCCATCGTGGTAGTAAGAGGTGCAGATGAAGCGGCCGACCGTTCCGAAGACATTCTCCGTCTTCGAAGTCGCTACGGATATCGGGGGTCGGGTCCTACCCGTGGTGATCTTCGATCGCCCGGACGAGGAGCCGCAGCCAATGATGGAGCTGACGGCTTTTAAGTACCAGATGCTGCGCCATGGCACGCCGCTGCCTAGACTGCGCTCTATCGCGAACACCATGGGGCTGCTCCATGACTTTCTATTGCTTCACGAAAGCCAACGGGTTCTGACGGCCGAGAGTTTACCGTCATTCGTGCTCCGGTTTTTCGTGGCGCGCTGCGCCGGCACGGTGGGGGCCGACGGGACCGATCCCAGTGGCCTGTTTTGGGGTGGCGCCAAGTACGAGACTTACAAGGTCGATCGCCAAAATATTCGAATGTACTCTGAGTATTGCGTTAAAAACTTTGGTTATATTCCACTCACAACGAGCTCTATATCAACTAATTATTTCGCTAATCGAAAAGTAGACGCTAGTATGCGTGTAAATTTGCGCAAGTCAAAGGCTGAATTCTTTGCTCATCTTCAGTATTACCGGGAAGAGCGGCGACCGGTTGGGCCCTCTTTGTCAAGTCGCCCAGCGTCAAGTCGAATTGGTGTTTCAGATAATCGATCTTTCATTCCGGACGATGAGTTACGTAGTATAATTCTTCAAACTAAAAGTGTTGTCCAAAGAATGGTGTTTGTGGCGGGTGCGTTTGGGGGTCCAAGGATTTCAGAGCAATTGAATATGTGGCGCGAGGATGTCTTGCCTGGATCATATAGACCCATTCTATTCCCTGACGATCGGGCATCAGACGTTCCGTTGATCGTTTTGGCTCATCCCTATGCCGCTCAGTATATTGGGAGGATGTCGATAGATGGCGCATCCAGAGCGCAGCACTTGATGGAGTTTTACGCAAGATGTCCAAGGCCAGGACTGGAGGATAGCGGTCGGGCTGGCTGGAAAGGCATGCTTATGGACAACGAGCAGCTTCAACTTAGCCAKGTATTCTGGATAAGCAGATATTGGGCGGATTATTATTATCAACTGTCACTTGAGTTAAAAGAAGAAATATTGCCGCGTGTTCCTCGCAGTATATTGGCATCTCACCCCTATCTTCTTATCAATGATGATCCTAAAGGGGAGTTCTTTGGCCTTCCTCTGAAATTGAGCAACCTCGCTAAGGCATGGGAGCGAGCTTGCCGACGCATCGGCCAAGAGCCGTATCGAGGAGCCTTTCATCTTCATGGTCTTCGCGCCACATACGTGCGCTGCCTGCGACGCTGTCCCGGTATCGACGCAGAGCACCGGCAAAGATTCTTGCATCACATAAATATTGAGAGCCAATCAGCTTACGGAAATGACCCTGCTATACTACATGATCGGCTGAGGTTATTTGAGCTGTCAAACCAGAATATCCTAGGTGCGCCATGATTATCCCCGTCGATTCGCCTGAGTGCGAGCGGTTGACCGCGGGCATTGGTAAGAGAACCATCCTTCTCAATGCGTCGGAGCGCGATTTCGTGCTGCTCAAGACGCCGACACATGTTGAGATGGAGGAGTTGCTCAAGGCCTTTCGGATCGAGCAGTTGGCTTGGCTTCGTTCGCTTATGACGTCCGAAGTTAAAACGCTCGGTCTCCGAAAGAACCATGCGGACAGCGGAATCTATGGAGCGTCTTGCTACATCACAGGCGAGCGCGTATGCGCAGCGCGCTTTTTGCTTACCGACGGACTTCCCGACGAGGCTCAGGAGATCCTCAATCGGACACCGCGCCGCATCGAAGGGAGTGATTTATCTCGATTGCTGAATCTGACCCAGGCAGACGCCAAGAAATTCGTCCTTGCATCATTGGGGAGCTCCGTTGCGAGCATGTCGCGGGTGCTCCGGGAGCAGTACGCCAACGAATTTCTCATGCCTGAACTAGAGCAGAAACTGGCGTCCCTGGGTTCCATGCCGTTTCTTGATTGGTTAGCGCGATTTTGTTCCGAACCACAATTCGATGACTCTGGCCGAAGAATTACCACGCACGTTCCTTTCGTTCTTATGCTTTTTCTTCATCGGTGTGGTTTCTTCCTGTTTCCAACGACAGTTTCGCGAAAAAAATGGTTTACATTGAACATCCCAGATTCAATGTGGCTCACTAAGAATAGGATAAGATTATACAGGGAAACGGCCGATGCTGTTCGGTCTATTACAAAGGGATATGAAAAAGGTCAGTCTACTGCGCCCGTAGAGCTCATCTTACGGCAAATTATGCTTCGATCGACGATATCACGCGAGGAAGACGTTGGCTCCGTTTTGCAGTCTAAATTTTATGACTACCGATACTATGACGATAAAAGGAAGAACTATACGCAAATATCGACCATTACAAACAAAATCATGCGCGTTTGGTCCGCGAAGGCGGGTGTCAAATTTGTGGTAAGTCGTAGCCGGGACAAGGTCGGGCGCGATCTGTTTGGCTGGACACATGATCCTGTTAGAGCCGGATTTAAAAGGAGTTGAGCGATATCAGCAGGTTGTGATTCCCGTTTGGTGCTGAATCAAAAGGGGTTTCCGATGGCCTGGACCGATATCGCTCGCGCCGAGCATAACCGTGATCGGCTTCGCTTTCCAAGTGATCTGACG
>NZ_JBFTZN010000261.1:0-8081 GCF_056406775.1 Allobosea sp. P1_A7 | reverse complement strand
CATGTATTCCGGCAGTGCAATCATCCAGCTGGCGAGGATGGCGAGCCAGATCGCGGTGCCCTTGTAGCTGAGATGGCCATACCAGGCGAAGGTCATGAAGACGTTCGAGCCGATCAGCATGGCGATCGGCAGGAGATGGGCGGTGGAGAGGGCTGGCATGGGGATTGGCGATCCGAGGCTGTTTCTACAGAAAGCCTAACCAGCGCGCGGGGTTCCCGATAGAGCCGGTTCAGCCGTAGCGCAGCTTCATGGTCAGGATGGTGAGGACCAGCACCAATGTCACGGCATTGGCGCCGATCAGCGGCCAGGACATCAGCAGGAGCCCGTAGACCAACCAGAGAATAATGCCGAGCGCGAAGAATATCTGCGTCCAGAGCGAAATCGCGCGTGTGTCCCGGGTCCGGATCGTGTGCCAGGCCTGGGGCAGCCAGCACAGGGTCGTCAGCGCGGCTGCGGTGAAGCCAAGATGCTCGGTGGTGGCGACAGGCATGGGCGGAAGCGCCTCGAATCAGATTCTGCCCCTGCCATAGCCGTCTTTTGCGACTTTTGCGCGCAGTTCGCGCATGGTTAATCTCCTTTAACCATTCGGCCCTAGTTTTGCGCCATTCCTTGGGTTTCGGTGGGTTCATGCGCGCATTCAAACTGGCTTTTCCGCTCATCCTCTTCGCGTCCGGCGCCCAGGCGGACTTCCAGTCCTGCCTTGCCGGCCTGCGTTCGGAGGCTGCAGCGAAAGGCGTGTCCGGCGCCACATTCGACCGGGCCATGGCGGGCGTCACGCCCGACATGAAGGTGATCGAKGCGATGAACAACCAGCCGGAGTTCAAGACTCCGATCTGGGATTATCTCGGCACGCTGGTCGATGACGAGAAGGTGGCGGAGGGGCGCAACATGCTGCGCCAGCACGCCTCGACCCTCGCTGCGGCCGAGCAGCGCTTTGGCGTCGACCGCCATACCATCGTCGCGGTCTGGGGCGTCGAGAGCGATTTCGGCAAGGCGCGCGGAAAGATGCCCCTCGTCCAGGCSCTCTCGACCGGGGCCTGTCTCGCACCGCGTCGCAACGCGTTCTTCAAGGGTGAGCTGATCGCGACGCTGCAGATCATCCAGCGCGGCGATGTCCGGGCCGACCGCCTGATGGGGTCCTGGGCCGGCGCCTTCGGCCACACCCAGTTCATCCCCTCGACCTATATGCGCCTCGCCGTCGATGGCGATGGCGATGGACGGCGCGATCTCGTCGACTCGATTCCCGACGCACTGCATTCGACCGCCAATTTCATGGCCAAGGCCGGCTGGGTGACTGGCGCGGCCTGGGGTTACGAGGTCCGCGTCCCCAACGGCTATTCCGGCCCGACCGGGCGCAATCCGAAGCAGCCGGTCTCATCCTGGGCTGCACGCGGGATCGTCAAATATGACGGCTCGGGACTGTCCGGCTCGGGCAATGCCGGGTTGCTGATGCCGGCCGGCCGCAATGGTCCGGCTTTCCTGGTCTTCAAGAACTATGACGCGGCCTACAGCTATAACGGTGCGGATTCCTACGCACTTGCCATCTCGCTGCTCTCGGACCGTATTCGCGGCCGGCCGGGAATCCAGGCCGACTGGCCGACCGACGATCCGCCGCTCTCGCGCGAGCAGCGTCGCGAATTGCAGCGCTTGCTGATCGCGCGGGGCTACAATGTCGGCGAGCCGGACGGCGCCGTCGGTTCGCTGACCAGGGCGGCCATCAAGGAAATCGAATCGCAGATCGGCATGCCGCAGACCGGCCGGCCGGGTGCCAAGGTATTGCGCGCGCTCAAGGGTGGACGGGGATGACGATGCTGGATCCGAAGCGACGGCTGATATCCACCGGTTCGCCGTTCGAGCTCGCCTTCGGCTATTCGCGCGCGGTGGTCGATGGCGACCTCGTCTTCGTCTCAGGCACGACGGGCTATGACTAYGTCACCATGACGATGCCGGAGGATCCGGCGGAACAGGCGCGCAACATCTTCCGGACACTGGACGCGGTCCTGACCGAAGCAGGATCTGCACTCTCCAACGTCGTGCGCGCACAGTATTTCGTCACGGATCGCAGCTATTGCGAACCGGTTCTCACCGTCTGCGGCGAAATCTTCGGACAGATCCGGCCGGCGGCCGGCATCTATGTCGTGTCCGGCCTGCTCAAGCCCGAGATGAAGATCGAGATCGAAATTACGGCCCGGCTGCGCGGTTAGTCGGGACGGCACGCTTCAGATACCCAGGAAGCGCCTGACAGGCTCTGGTCCGTCCGACGCCGTCAGGTGTGTCCACGGGCCGGATGCTTCGACGCGGCCATTCCTAACGAAGGCAAAGAGGTCGGCATGGCCGGCCGCCTCTTCCGGCGTGTGCAGCGTCATTAGCACGGTGAGGCCGTGTTCGCGGCGAAGCGCATCGACGCGCTCGATCATCTCGCGGCGTAGCCCGGGGTCRAGTGCGCCGAACGGTTCGTCGAGCAACATCAGCGGTTTGCCGCGCAGGAGGGCGCGGGCGAGGGCGACGCGCTGACGCTGACCGCCCGAGAGTTCCGCGGGTCGGCGGGCTGCGAAGCCGGCGAGATCGACCGCGGCCAGCGCAGCTGCCACGCGCTCGTGCTCGGAGGGGTCKAGCCGCAGTGACGGTTTCAGTCCAAGCGCGACGTTTTCGGCTGCCGTGAGGTGCGGGAAGAGATTGTGATCCTGGAACAGGATTGAGACTGGTCGCCTGGCTGGTGCGAGCGGCAGCAGGTCTGCGCCGGCAAAGCGGAGGGTTCCGGCCGCAGGCTCTTCGAAGCCGGCGATGGCATGGAGCAGGGTTGTCTTGCCGCCGCCTGACGGGCCGATGACGGCGCAGAGCGCGCCCGCTGGAATGACGAGGTCGTAGCGCGCCTCGAATCCGGGATAGTCGAGGGACAGGCCCGCCAGTTCAAGCATGACGCGCACTCCAGCGCTCGGTCAGGTAGGCGAGCCCCCCGGCCGAAAGCACCAGCACGAGCGCCAGCGCTCCCGCTTCATCCATGCGATAGGCGCCGAGGCGGTTCGCCAGCAGATAGGGCAAGGTGGTGAGCTCGCCGCCACCAAACAGAGCAATGACGCCGAAATCGCCGAGCGAGAGCGCCGTGGCAAAGGCGAAGGCGGCCGCCAGCGGTGCGCGCAGGGCCGGCCATTCGACGAGACGCAGCCGGGTCCAGCCGGCAATGCCGAGACTCTCTGCCAGCCTTCCATGGCGTTCGGCGCTGGTCGCGAGTGGCGGTGCCAGCAACCGATAGGCATAGGGCAGCGCCATCAGGGCGTTGACGAGCGGCACAAGCAGCAGACCGAGCATTGCAGGATCGGCGAGGTTGCGGGTCAGGACGTAGAGCCCTGCCACGAAGGCGAAGGGCGGCAGGCCAAGCATGGTGAAGGCGGCAAGGTCGGGAAGTCCCGGGCGCGGTCGGCGTCCGCGCGCGGCGCTGGCGAGCAGTACGGCAAACAGGCAGGCGAGGAGGCCAGCGCCAAGCGCGATCGCCGCGCTCGTCGCGGCAGCCGATGCGAATTCGGCGGTCGCGAGCATCGGTACGGCTGCGAGGCCGTTTGCGATGCTGAGGAGAGGCGGTGCGATCCATGCCGTCGCCAGAATGAGAACGAGGCAGTCCAGTCGCCGCAGGCAAGGTGCGAGGATATCGGGGCGGACTGCATGGCGCTCGGCACTTGCCTCGTCGCGGGCCGCCGGCGCGAGTGCGGCGAGCGCAGTCGCAAGTCCGAGGCAGAGCACAAGCTGGAGGCTGGCGAGAGCGGCCGCGCGGGCGAAATCGGCCTCGAAACGGACCGCTTCGTAGATCGCTACTTCCAGCGTGGCATTGGCAGGCCCGCCTCCAAGCGAGAGCACGACGGCAAAGCTCGTGAAGCAGAGCAGAAAGACGAAGGTGGCAAGCGCAGGGGCTTCGCGCCGGATCACGGGCCAGTCGAGATGCCGGAAACAATCGGCGGCGGAGAAGCCGAGCGCCGAGGCCAAGCGCCTCCGCTCGCCCGGTTCGCGGCCGAAGGCCTGAAGCAGCGTGCGCGTCACCAGCGGCGTATTCATCAGCACATGAGCGATCAGGATACCCTGGAGCCCGTAGATCGCCGGCGGTTCAGCACCGACGGCACGCGCCAGGTCGCCGAGCAACCCGGAACGGCCATAGATCGCGACGACGCCGAAGACGATAACGATCGTCGGCGCGACGGCGGCGGCGGTCAGCACGGCGAGCAGGAGGTTGCGGCCTGGGAAGCGGCGGCGCAGCAAGGCAAGCGCCAATGCTGTGCCCAGCAGGAGCGAGAGCAGCATCGACAGGCCCGCTTGGACAGTCGCTCCTGCGACCAGGCGAGCGAGATAGGGGCCGAGCGACGACAGGGCCGCGACGTTGCCGCCGGCTCCCGCCAGCCCGGCGAGCGAGGCGCCGGCGAGCGCAAGGATGGCAAGCGCAGTGAGCGTGGCCGGGCGGAACAAGGCCTCAGCGGCTCGCTGCGGCGAGCCAGGCGTCGATGAAGCTTCGGCGCTGCGTGCGCACCTCGTCCGGCGTGAACAGCAGGGTCCGTTCCGGCTTGATGACATCGGCGAACGAAGCCGGCAGTCCTCCTGCCGCCTGTTTCGCCGGCATCATCCAGTTGCCTTCCGGGATCAGCGATTGGAAGGCGTCCGAAAGCGTGAAGGCGAGGAAGCGTTTGGCAAGTTCCGGCTGCCGCGTCGTGCGCGTCATGCCGGCGAGTTCGACATGCAGATAGTGGCCTTCGCTGAAGGGGGCGGCCTTGTACTGCGTCTTCTTCTCGGCGCCGATGTGATAGGCCGGCGATGTCGCGTAGGAGAGCACCATGTCGGCCTCGCCCTTGAGGAAGAGCCCGTAGGCCTCCGACCAACCCTTGGTGAAGGTGACGATGCGCGGCTTGAGCCTGGTCCAGGCGGCGTCGGCGCCATCGCCATAGACGGATCGCATCCAGAGCAGGAAGCCAAGCCCGGGCGCGCTGGTGCGCGGATCCTGCAGCACCAGCTTTGGCCCATTGGGATCGTCGACAAGCTGCTTCAGGCTGGTGGGCGGCGCGGCCAGTTTGGTTGAATCATAGACGAAGGCGAGATGCCCCCAATCGAAGGGCAGGAAGGTATCGTCGGTCCAGGCGATGGGCAAAGTGAGCGCGGCGCTATCCTGGCCATGGGGCTGGAACAGTCCCGTCGCCTTGGCTTCTGCGGCAAGGTTCATGTCGAGGCCGAGCACGGCATCGGCCCTGGTCGCCTCACCTTCCAGCTTCAGGCGCGCGACGAGGGAGCCGGCATCATCGCTTGCGACCCAGTTCAGCGTGCAACTGCATTGCGCCTCGAAGGCCGCCTTCACTTTCGCGCCGGGACCGTATTTCCCGGTGAAGGAGGAATAAGTGTAGACCGTCAGGGCCGGTTTCTCCTGGGCCATGGACGGTGTCGCAAGCAGGAGCGCCGAGAGCGCGGCGGCGATCCGGGTCATCCGGCTGTTCAGAAAGGTCATGGCGTCACCCCGCATGCATTCGACGGCGGGCCATGACGGTCGAGAGGGAAGGCCGTCTCCCGTTGCGAGACGCCAGTGCTCAATCCCTCCGCCGGCACGATCCGGATCAGGTTCGACGGGTTGAAAGCCCTGCGCTTCCCTCTCAGCCCGAAACCGCCGGGCACCCCGTTGAGACGGTCAAGGGAATAGCGAGCGGGCCGGGGCGAGTCCAGTTGATGGCGCCGGGCCATCGCGAGGGGCATTGCGTCTGGCCGCATGATCATGCTGGTATATCTCTTGCTTAACAGAAGGCAGGCGCCTGGCGCGAAAGCTCAAGAGCAAGGGGATGCCGCATGCGACTCAATCGCCGTCAGATTCTGGCCGGAAGTTCCGCTTTAACCGCTTCCAGCCTCGTTGGATTTCCGTCGCGCGCGCAGTCGCGCACCAATACGCTGCGCTTCATTCCGTCGACGCCGTTGCCCTCCCTCGATCCGATCGTCGCCACGAGCTATGTCATCCGCAATCACGGTTATCTGATATATGATACCTTGTTTGCGACGGACGCGCAGTTCCGCATCCAGCCGCAAATGGTCCAGAGCTGGGAGACTGCGCCGGACGGGCTGCGCTGGGCCTTTCATCTGCGCGACGGACTGATGTTCCACGACGAGCAGCCGGTCAGGGCGCAGGACTGCATTGCCTCGATCAAGCGTTGGTCGGCGCGCGATGCCTTCGGGCAGACTTTCGCGACATTCGTCGAGGGTTACGATGTCGTCGATCAGCGCACCTTCGCCATCCGCCTGAAGAAGCCCTTCCCGATGCTGCCGGACGCGCTCGGCAAGCTCTCCTCGAACGTGCCCTTCATCATGCCCGAGCGCGTGGCCATGATGGAGCCAACCAAGAACATCACGGAGGCGATCGGTTCCGGACCCTGGCGCTTCATGGACAAGCAATGGGTGCCGGGCCAGAACGCGATCTATGAGCGCTTCGCCAAGTACAGGCCGCGAGAGGAGGCTCCGTCCTGGGCCGCTGGCGGCAAGGTCGCCAAGATCGACCGTATCGAATGGTTGCCGCTGACCGAGGTTTCGGCCGCAGTCGGTGCGCTGATGCAGGGCGAGGTGGACTGGTACGAACAGCCGCCGGTCGATCTCCTGCCCCTGCTCAAGAGCAATCCCGAGATCGCGATCGAGAACGTGCCGCTCGGGCTGATCCTGCTGATGCGTTTCAACCATCTGCAGCCGCCCTTCAGCAATCCCGGCATCCGCCGGGCGGTGATGATGGCAATCGATCAGACCGACTACATGGAGGCGGTCGTCGGCAGCAAGGACTACTACAAGGAGTGCAAGACCTTCTTCACGCCGGGCTCGCCAATGTCGACCGGAGCGGGCGGACAGGCTGCACTTGGCAACAATCTGGAGCGGGCCAAGGCCATGCTGCAGGAGGCCGGCTACAAGAACGAGAAGGTGCTGCTGCTGGCCCCCGCCGACCAGCCGATCGCCTATAACCAGTGCCTGGTGACACAGGAGCTGCTGAAGAAGCTCGGCATGACTGTCGATCTGGTCGCGACCGATTGGGCCAGCTTCATCGGCAGGCGCTCCAACCGCGGATTGCCGGACCAGGGCGGCTGGTCGGTGTTCCACACGCTCTGGTCCGGCGCCGACGTGCTCAATCCCGCGCTGCATCCGCTACTGCGCAGCAATGGCCCTGCTGCCTGGTTCGGCTGGCCGGAGGATGCCACGCTGGAGGGTCTGCGCGATCAGTGGATTGCAACGCCTGATGTGGCCAAGCAGAAGGAGCTGGCCGCCTCGATCGAGAAGCGCGCCTTCGAGACGGTGCCCTATGCGCCGGCGGGGCTGGTGCAGCAGCCAATGGCCTATCGCAAGAGCCTGACCGGCATGGTGCTCTCGCCCGTCCAGTTCTTCTGGAACATGGAGAAGAAGGCCTGAGGACGGAGCAACTATTGCCGTCGGAATACTGGCTGATGCCAAAGGCACTGCGCTAGCGGCTCCGATCCGTAAGCCATCGCCACCGCTCTGCGAGGGCTTACGGCGCTCCGCTTCACTCCGGCCGGAGTGAAGCGGAGCGGTGCTGGCACCGATCGTACAGCTTCTGCTTGCTGCGCAGGCGCGCTGCCCTGCGGCTGCGCTTGCGTCACTCCCGTTCCCCGCCTAATCAGCCCGGCAAGGCCGCTCTGGCCCCAGCAACATCCGACAAACGCGTGAGGCGACCATGGCGACCCACAAGCTCCTCCTCCTGCCGGGCGACGGCATCGGCCCCGAAGTGACCGGCCAGGTCGAGAAGATCGTCGGCTGGTTCGAGAAGCAGGGCCTCGCCTCCTTCACCATCGAGCGCGGACTCGTCGGCGGCGCTGCCTATGACGCGCACAAGGCGGCGATCTCGGAAGGCGACATGAAGCTCGCCCAGGATGCCGATGCGGTGCTGTTCGGCGCTGTCGGCGGCCCGAAATGGGCGGATGTGCCCTATCAGCATCGCCCCGAAGCCGGCCTGCTGCGCTTGCGCAAGGATCTTGGCCTGTTTGCGAATCTGCGGCCTGCGATCTGCTATCCGGCGCTGGCTTCCGCCTCCTCGCTCAAGCCCGAGGTGGTCGAGGGGCTCGACATCCTGATCG
>NZ_JBFTZN010000260.1:0-8106 GCF_056406775.1 Allobosea sp. P1_A7 | reverse complement strand
GATCTCAAGCATCCTCGCCATCGCCGGCGGCCTTTTCAGCCTGCCGCTGGCATCGTCCCCCACGGTTCCGCAGACCGGCAGGATGCTGATCTCGTCGTCCATGGCGATCGCGGTGAGGCCGAAGCTGTAATCGGGGAAGCGCGCCTTGAGATGAGCGAGCAGGCGAGGCTTGGCCGCGCCGAACTCCGCCTCCCGGCCGAGCGGCGGGAAGATGACGAACTGCGTGGCGTGTTCGAGCCCCTCGGTCCAATGGCGGTTCATGCGCTCCTCCTGAAGCTCGGCACGAGGGTGATGGTCGTGCCGAGCCCGCCGCGCTCGCGGCAGGCCGAGCAGGAGAGCCGGTTGTCGGGGGCGCATCAGGGTCCGCGTGCCCTGCCCGATCACCTCCTGGATTGCGCCCGGCCAGATCCGCTTCGTGCGCCCGCAATCCTCGCATGGAATGTCCAGCAACGCCCCCGCCCTGATCTCCAGCAGCCGCGCCATTGCCGGCGGCGTCTTCAGCCCTCCGCTGGCATCCTCGCCCACGAGACTGAGGCTGGTCCGGATGCGCTCACGGAGGGCGCTTCGTGCCTCGCCGGACAGGCCAAGCGTCTCGCGCATGAAGCCCCGGAAGAACGGTGCAAACGCCAGGGGTGTCTGATCGATCGGCGGGATGCTGCTGCATAGCTGCGGCATATGCCGGGGCACATGCTGCAGCATGTGCTGGGGCATTGCCGCGGCAGATGCTGCAGGCATGCCAATCACAATCACAATCACATACAACAGTATCTAACGATCCTGTTGTAGGGCGCGCCAGGGCGCCGCCGGCCATGTTCCGATCCTGGGTTGCCTGACGTCGGTTCGCTGGAATCGTCATGCGCTCCTCCTGAAAATCGGCACGAGGTTGATGTTCTTGCCGAGGCCGCCGCGCTCGCGGCAGACCGAGCAGGACAGCCGGTTGTGCAGGCCCATCAGGGTGCGCGTCCCCTGCCCGATCACCTCCTGGATCGCGCCCGGCCACATCCGCTTCGTGCGCCCGCAATCCTCGCATTGGATGTCCAGCGACGCGACGTAAGACAGTTCGGGCCGCTCACCACTTCCCGAATAGGCCAGGCTCATCACACATCCCTTCTGTTCGTGTTATGTTCTCATTTAAGCCAGAGGGCGGAGGACAAGTCGAGTCTCGATCGACGGTGCGCCCCGGGCGATTTCGATAACTTTCATTATTGACACGATGATAATTTAAGTTATCATTCCAGTATCGAACGGAGAGGCGCGCCGCCCATCGGGCTGGCAGCGCCCTCCCCGGAGGGAGAGCGGGATGACGGGGATGAGCGAGATCAGTTTTGTCAGCACGGACGGCGATCGCGAGACCATCCGGCGGAGCGGCGAACGCGCTGGCGCGGCCGGGCAGCCAGCGGCTGACCTCTCGCCGCGCTGCGCCAAGCCCGCGGCCACGCTGCCGGGGGCCTGAGATGGCCCRCAACTTCCCGGTGAGTATCGAGACGCTGGAACTCGGTCATGACGACCGGTCGGAGGGGTTTTACGAGCTGGTGGTCGGCACCGATGCGGAGGCCACCTTCTTTGATCTCCAGGCGATGACCAGCGACGGCAAGACGGTGCGCTCCGGGGAATGGCGCTGGGGCATGGCGCAGGAATGGATCGCGATCCAGGCGCTGCGCAAATTCAGCCAGCTGCATGAGGCGATGATCGAGGCGACCAGCCCCGATGCCCGCGCCGCAGCCTATGCCGATTTCACCCGCGCCCGGCGCCTTGAGGCCGCGGAGTGAGCGCCATGGCGACGACCAGCCTTTCCAAACCCATCGCCTCCGAGGATTCGCAGATGACCCCGATCGCCATCAGGGAGGCCTTGCGCACGATTGCGGGGGAAGCCGGGCCGGCGGCCTGGGCCGATCTCTCGGTCAGCACGGAGCATCCGGATGAGTCCGCCGTGCGCGGCGTGCTCTACCCCGGGGGGATCGCTGCCGGCCATTGCATCCATGGCCGGGGCCCAAGTTTTGCCGAGGCGCTGGAGGATCTCCGCAGCAACTGGGCGCAGGCCCGTTCGCTCGCGGACACAAACAGCATCCGCAGGATGGCGCTCGCGATCATCGAGATCACCGGCGACCAGGGCGAATGCGCTGATGCGGCGCTGCGCGGCGCCGGCTTCGACCAGCAGCAGATCGCGCGCCTTGGCGCGCTGGCCTGCGCGGAAGCGACCCGGCTCGCGGCCGGCGGGCCGTTCCGGATCATCACTATCACGGGCGCGAATGCGCAAGCCGCCGGCCTGCCAGTGCCGTTCCGCGCCGACATCACCCACGCACTGCCGCTTGGAGGCTGACCGATGGCACCGACCATCCTGGAATATCTGATCGCCGCGCTGGTCGCCCTGATCCTCCTGGGGGCGCTGATGATGCTGTTCATCCGCGTGCTGTTCTGGAAGCCGATCCCAGACGAGGACTGGTCGCAGCACGGCGACGAGCGCCGGTTCGACCAGCGCTATCGCGATGCGGGCGAATGAGCGCGGCGCGACGGGTCCCCCTGGCCATTCCGGCGGCGCGCCGCAACCGCGGCCCCCGGCAGGGTTTGCTACCAAACGGCGCATTGATGCGTATGATGGGGAGCCGCTCGTGTCCGGCCGATCCGTCGACGAGAGGCCTGCTCCTGCTCAAGGCTGAGACCTGTGGAGTGACCGATGAAGCCAAGCTGGCGTCTCGCTTTCAGCCCCGTCCTCCTGGCCGGCCTTGTTCTGTTGGTCAGCCTCGTTCTTCCCGGCAATTCCGCCCATGCGCAAACGGGGCGCAAGCCCGCCCGGATCGGCTGGATTTCCCTGTTTCCGCTGGCTCAGGTCGAGAGCTATCTTGGCGCCTTCCGAAGCGGCCTCGCGGCCGAAGGCTATATCGAGGGCCGGAACATCGAAGTCCTCGCGCACTCGGCCGACGGRAATCCGGAACGGCTATCGGCCGTCGTCGACGAGCTCATCGGCCTCAGGCCCGATGTGATCATCGCTCAAGGCACGGCCATTTTCGGCCTGCGGGGGCTGACCGAGATCCCCGTCGTCTATGGCTTCAGCGGCGACCCCGTCGCGGCTGAACTCACCGACAGCCTGGCCCGCCCAAGCCGGAACCTGACGGGCGTCAGCTTCATGGCGATCGAGTTGAACGAGAAGCGGCTCGATCTCCTGCGGATGGCCGCGCCACAGGCCAGGAGGGTCGTCCTCATGGGCGACCCCGTCCATCCCGGCGCCGCGCTCGAAATCGCCGCGTCCCAGGCCATGGCACGCCAGCTCGGGATGGAGCTTCGGTGGGTTCCGACGCGCAATGTCCAGGAGGTCGGCGACCTGCTTGCAAGCCTCGCCGGGCATCCGCCGGACGCGCTCGTGGTGCTGCCTGACAGCGTCATGCTGCAGAGCCAGAAGCAGATTGCCGCGTTCGCCTCGGCGCACCGGATCCCCGCCCTATCCGGCTGGAGCACGTTTGCCCGCAGTGGCGGGCTCCTGACCTTCGGTCCTCGCCTCGAGGAGAGCTTCAAGAGGCTGGCCTATTATGCCGCTCGCATCCTCAAGGGAGCCAAGCCCTCCGAGCTGCCGGTTGAACGATCCTCCGAGTTCGAACTCGTGCTCAACCTCAGGACGGCAAGGCAGATCGGTCTGATCATACCCGATGCCTTGATCGCCCTGGCCGACGAAATCATCGACTGATCTCGCAGCGAGGCTGCCACGCAGGTGAGGCCGACCCGAAGCGGGCACGTGCCGATGCGCGTGGCAAGACTGCAACGGCTCCCGGCCGTATCAAGGGCCGCGTCGTATATCCCCTGAAGCCGCTTTGAAAATCGACAGTTGCACCGGACTATGCTGAGCTTGTCGCTGTCGGGTCGCGGGGGCTTGAGTCGCCATGAGAAGTCAGGCCTTGCTCGCGCTGGCGTTGGGGGCCGCCCTGTCGGGCTGCGCCAATTCCGTGCTGATTGATATTCCCGACGGCATCAACGCCCCGACCGGGCCGATCAAGTACTCGGTCGAGAAACTCGGCCTCTACAGCCATCTCCTGAAGATCCACACCAAGCGCGAGTTTGACGAGCCGCGCGCCTCGGTGGTGCTGCGCATGGATTCCTTCGCGAACCGCTATGCGTCGACGATCTGTCCATACGGTTTCGACTTCAACGACAATTCCGATCCGCCGGGCGGCCTGACCGACCGCCTGCTGCAGACCCAGAAAACCTATTCCTTCACCTGCTTCTGAGGCCGGGCAGAAGGCGGCGCCCCCCTGCCCGGCCGATAGCATCAGAGCGTTCTGGCGCTCTTCACCCCGAAATAGCAGATGCCTTCGCCGGGCTTGGCCGTCGTGCTCGGGAAGATGATGTAGCCGGCTTCCGGCGCGGTCACGGCCGCGCCATTGGCGCGGCGCGCGATCACCTGGCCCTTGGCGAGCGCGTCGCCGGTCTTCCAGTCGCCCTCGACCTTGTCGCCCTCGGCTTCGCAGATGATCACCTGCGTGATGTGGATGACGGTCCGGCCAGCGGTTGAAGGCGCCGGGGCATCGATCAGGCCGAGATGGGCGAGCGCGTTCAGGATCGCGGCATAGCCGATCTCGATCGAGGCCGGGTCGTCATGCGAGCCGCATTCGAGCGTCACGCCATAGCCGCCGGCAAAGCGCATATATTCGGTCGTGCCATAGCCTTCGGTGACCGAGAGGCGCGGCAGGTTCAGCTCCTCGCGGGCCGCGATCAGCCTGGCGTAATTGTCGAGCCAGCCATGGATCACCACCGGCACGCCGAGGCAGGCGGCAAAGGCGCCCTCGGCCTGCGCCTGGCGGAACGGCTCGAGCTCGCCCCGGTTGTCCTCGGGTCCGAAGAAGACGAAGGGCTCGCCCTCGCCCCGGAAGGAATGCACATCGAGCAGGACCTCATGCTGGCGCAGCAGCGCGCAGATGTGGTTGCCGATCCGGTCCTCGTAATTCGCCGGCAGCGGCTTCTCGCGCATGTCGCGGTTGAGGTTGCGGTCGCCCTCGCGGGTCTTCAGCCGGTAGGCCTTGGGGTTGGCGATCGGCAGGAAGGTGACCTCGCCGCGGCGAATGACCAGCTTGCCGGAGCGGCACTCCTCGATGATCCGGCGGATGGCGTTGGGTCCGCAGGTCTCGTTGCCATGGACGGCGCCGAGCACGATCAGTTTTGGGCCGGCGTTGAGGCCGGTGAAGCGGATGCTCTCGAGCGGGCCCTCATCGAGGCCAGCAGCGGCCTGAGCCGGGGCGGAATGGTTTGGCATGGGCTTGGCCATGGGTCTTGTCCTTCGGATGATCAATAATGCTGACGCGGTTAGATCATCGGACTGGAAATCGTATCCGGTCCGACGATCTAGTCCTTTGTGTTTGCATCGGCTTTGTCCCGAAAACCGCAATCCACTTTTCGGGCCGATGCTTAGGCCGCTCAGACCAGTTCTGCGGCCCTGATGCAGCGGACCTCGTGCGGGACTGCGTGCGCGCCACCGATCGAGGCCAGCGGCGGCGTCGGCAGGGCGCGGCAGCCCTCCCGCATCTCGGGGCAGCGCGGGTGGAAGCGGCAGCCGGAGGGCGGCTCCAGCGGGTTCGGCACCTCGCCCGACATTTTTACCGCCAGCCCGTGGTTGAACGGGTCGGGGATCGCGGCGATCAGCGCGCGCGTATAGGGGTGGCGCGGCTCAGTGAAGATCGTGTGCCAGTCGCCGGTCTCGACGATCCGGCCGAGATACATCACCGCGACGCGGTCGCTCATATGCTCGACCACACCGAGATCATGGCTGATCATGATGTAGGAGAGCGAGAGCGTGTCCTTGAGCTCGAGCAGCAGGTTGATGATCTGCGCCCGGATCGAGACGTCGAGCGCCGAGACCGGTTCGTCCAGCACCACGATCTTCGGCTTCAGGATCAGCGCACGCGCGATGCCGATGCGCTGGCGCTGGCCGCCGGAGAATTCATGCGGATAGCGCTCGGCCTGCTCCGCCCGCAGGCCGACATGGCGCATGATCTCGGCGATGCGGTCGTCGACCTCGCTCTTCGTCGTCACGCCATGCATGCGCAGCGGCGTTTCCAGCGTCCGGCGCACCGACTGGCGCGGGTTCAGCGAGGAATACGGGTCCTGGAACACCATCTGCGCGATGCGGGCGCGGGCCTTGCGGTCGACGCCGGGCGCCGCGATGTCCTGCCCGTCGAGAATGACGCGGCCGCGCGTCGGCGCCTGCAGGCCGAGGATCGAGAGCGCCAGCGTCGATTTTCCGCAGCCGGATTCCCCGACGAGCCCAAGGCATTCGCCCTTGCGCAGCACGAGATCGACACCGTCGACGGCATGGACGGTGCGGCGCTTGCCACCGAACAGCCCGCCGCCGAGATCGAACTTCACCTCGAGGTCCTCGACCTTGAGGATGGTCTGGTCGCCCGTGTCACTCATGATGATGGCACCTCACCAGGCCGTCCTGCGGCAACGGCGTCACTCCGGGATCCTGCGCCACGCAGATCTCGGTCCTGGCATAGCAGCGCGGGTTGAAGCGGCACCCGTCAGGAAAAGCCGTCACCGCCGGCACGACGCCGGTGATCTCCTTGAGCTTGTGGCGGCCATGGCGGGCGCGCGCACCCAGCAGCGGCAAGGAGGCGACGAGGCCCTTGGTATAGGGGTGGCTCGGCGTGCGAAAAACCTCCTGCGCCGGGCGCTGCTCGACGAGGCGGCCGGCATACATCACGCCGACGCGGGCGCACATATTGGCGATCAGGCCGAGATCATGGCTGATCATCAGCACCGCCGTGCCCTGCGCCGCCGAGAGATCGCGGATCAGGTCGAGGATCTCGGCCTGGACGGTGACGTCGAGCGCCGTCGTCGGCTCGTCGGCCAAGAGCAGGTCCGGCCGGCAGGCGAGCGCGATCGCGATCATCACGCGCTGGCGCATGCCGCCCGAAAGCTGGTGCGGAAAATCCTTGACGCGCCGGTCCGGCGCCGGGACGCGGACATTGGCGAGCGCCTCGACCGCCTTGGCTTCAGCCTCGTGCCAGGTCGCGCCCTTGTGCAGCACGAACATCTCGGCGATCTGGCGCCCGACCGGCGAAAGCGGGTTCAGCGCCGTCATCGGTTCCTGGAAGATCATCGAGATGGCGTTGCCGCGCAGCTTGCGCATCTCGCCCGCCGAGAGGTTCTGGATCTCGCGGCCCTTGAAGCGGATTGTGCCGCCGCCGATCGCGAGCGGATGCCTGAGCAGGCCGATCAGCGAGAGCGCGGTGATGCTCTTGCCGCAGCCGGACTCGCCGACGAGGCCGAGCGTCTCGCCGCGGCCGATGGTGAAGGAGACATCCTTCACCGCCGGGAAGCGCCTCGCACCGACGATCAGGTCGAGCCGCAGGTTCTCGACTTCGAGAAGCGCCTCGCCACTCATGCCCGTCCCATTCATGCGCGTCGCGCCCGTGACTGCGGATCGAGGATGTCGCGCAGGCCGTCGCCGAGCAGGTTCAGCCCGAGCACGGTGACGAAGATCGCCAGGCCCGGGAAGACCGAGATCCAGGGCGCGGTGGTGATCTGGTCGCGCGCATCCGAGAGCATGCTGCCCCAGCTCGGGAAGGGCGGACGGATGCCGAGCCCGAGGAAGGAGAGCGCGGCCTCGGCCAGCACCGCGCCGCCCATGCCGAGCGTGCCGATGACGATGATCGGCCCCAGGATATTGGGCAGGATCTGCGTCACCATGATGCGGATATCGCTGTAGCCCAGCACCTTGGCGGCCTGGACATAGCCCTGGTTCTTGAGCGAGAGCGTCGAGGCGCGCGAGAGCCGGCAGGTATAGGACCAGTTGGTCAGGCCGAGCGCGATCAGGAGGCTGGTCAGGCCGGGGCTCAGGATCGCCATGATCGCCAGCGCGAAGATCAGCGAGGGGATCGCCAGCATCATGTTGGTCAGGCCGCTGACCAGATCGTCCCACCAGCCGCCCCAATAGCCGGCCGACAAGCCGAGTGCGACGCCGATCACCGTGTTGATCAGCTGCGAGACGATGCCGACCGTCAGCGAGATGCGGGCGCCGTGCAGCACGCGGCTGTAGATGTCGCGCCCCTGCGCATCGGTGCCGAACCAGAATTCGCTGCCGGGCGGAACCTCGGCATTCATCAGGTTGGCGTCCATGAC
>NZ_JBFTZN010000259.1:0-8173 GCF_056406775.1 Allobosea sp. P1_A7 | reverse complement strand
GCCATGAGCTCGCCGGTACGGCGTCGCTGATCGAGAACGGCGTCATCGATTCCACCGGGGTGCTCGAGCTCGTGGCCTTCATCGAGGATCGCTACGGGATCACCGTGGCCGATGCCGATATCGTGCCCGCAAACCTGGATTCGCTTGATCGCATCTCGGCTTTCATCGCGTCGAAAGTATCCGCTCCGGTCACGGCGTAACGATTAGGGGCGGAGCAACAGGCTCATGCGGATCGAGCAATTCCTCGTCACGAACGCCGCCGCACAGGCTGCGAAAACGGCGCTGGTCACCGACCAGAGGCGGCTGCGCTATGACGAGCTGGATGATCTTTCCAGCCGGCTGGCCACCACGCTCGCCGCAAGCGGCGTGAAGCGGGGCGACCGCGTCCTCGTCTTCATGGACAATTGCTGGGAAGCCGCCGTCTCGATCTTCGCGGTTCTCAAGGCCGGCGCGACCTTCAGCCCGATCAACGCCTCGACCAAGGCCGACAAGCTGGCCTATGTCATCGGCGATTGCGAGGCCGCCGCGATCCTGACGCAGGCGAAACTGTTGCCGGTTGTGACGCAGGCGCGCGCGTTGGTCCCAGGGCAGGCGCTCTTTGTCGCTTCGACGCAGTCGCCGGCCGGCCGGCCGCTCGAAGGCGCGGTGTCCTTCGAGGATTGCCTGAAGGGCTCGCCCGCTTCAGTCGGTCATGGCGGCATCGATATCGACCTTGCCATGCTGATCTACACCTCGGGCTCCACGGGCCGGCCCAAGGGCGTGATGATGACGCATCGCAATATCGATGCGGCGGCCGACTCGATCACGACCTATCTGCGCAATACGCCCGACGACATCATCCTCAACGTCTTGCCGCTGGCATTCGACTACGGCCTTTACCAGTTCCTCATGGCGATGAAGCTTGGGGCGACCCTCGTCCTGGAAAAGTCCTTCGCCTTCCCGCAGGCGATCTTCGAGCGCATTCGCACTGAGAATGTCACTGGTTTTCCGCTCGTGCCGACGATGGCCGCGATGATCCTGCAGATGCGCGATCTCGAGCCGGGGTTCCTGCCGAGCCTGCGTTATCTCTCGAACACGGCCGCAGCCCTGCCGCCCGCCCACATCGCTCGACTGCGTGAACTGTTCCCCGGCGTACGGCTCTATTCGATGTACGGCCTGACGGAATGCAAGCGCTGCACCTATCTGCCGCCGGAAGAACTCGACCGCCGGCCGGGCTCGGTCGGGATCGCCATTCCCAACACCGAGGCGCTGGTCGTCGACGATGAGGGCAACCGCGTGGCTCCGGGCGTGCCGGGCGAGCTGGTGATCCGTGGCCCGCATGTCATGCAAGGGTATTGGCGCAACGAGGCGGCAACGGCACAGATGCTGCGCCCAGGGCCGAACCCCTGGGAGAAGCGCCTCCACACCGGCGATCTCTTCCGGACGGACGAGGAGGGCTTCCTCTATTTCGTCGGCCGCAAGGACGACATCATCAAGACGCGCGGCGAGAAGGTCGCTCCGAAGGAAGTGGAAGCGGTGCTGCACGGCCATCCCGGCATCGCCGAAGCGGTGGTGATGGGCGTGCCCGACCCGGTGCTCGGCCAGGCCATTGCCGCCCTCGTCGTCCTGTCGGATGCGAGCCTGAGCGAGCGGGACATCATTCGCCACTGCGCTGTCCATCTAGAGGATTTCATGGTGCCGCGGATCATCGCGTTCCGCACCGAACTGCCGAAGACGGATACCGGAAAGGTCAGCCGCAGGCTGGCCGCCGAAACGCTGGGAGCAGCGGAATGAACCTCCCCCCTGCCCCGAGCTTGCTCGCCTTCTCGGCTGCCACGCTGACGATCGACAACGCCGCGGAGACGGAGCGGATCGTCGCCGAACTGCGTGGGCAGTTGCGCGGCATGCGTAAGCGCGGGCTCGTGCTCGGCCTGTCCGGCGGCATCGATTCCAGCGTGTCCGTCGCGCTGGCGGTCCGCGCCGTCGGCGCCAAGAACGTCTTCTGCCTGTTCATGCCGGAAAACGATTCCGATCCTGAAAGCCTCCGGCTCGGCCGGCTGGTCGCCGACACGTTCGGGATCGAGGCTGCGGTCGAGGATATCGGCCCGACGCTGCAGGCCATGGGGTGCTATGAACGACGCGACGGCTTCATCCGCGAGCTCGTACCCGCGTATGGGCCGGGTTGGGCGTCCAAGATCGTCATCGCCAACTCGCTCTCGGGCGACGGCTACAACATCTCGTACCTGGTCGTTCAGGACCCCGAAGGCCGGCAGACGAAGCTACGCATGCCGCCTGCCGTCTATCTCGGCATCGTCGCCGCCACCAACATGAAGCAGCGCACGCGCAAGCAGATCGAATATTATCACGCCGACCGGCTGAATTTTGCCGTGCTCGGCACGCCGAACCGGCTCGAATATGATCAGGGCTTCTTCGTTAAGAACGGCGACGGTGCCGCCGACGTGAAGCCGATCGCCCATCTCTACAAGAGCCAGGTCTATGCATTGGCGGCTCATCTCGGCATCCCCGAAGAGATCCGCAGGCGGCCGCCGACGACCGACACCTACACCCTCGAGCAGACGCAGGAGGAGTTCTACTTCTCGCTGCCCTATGACCGCATGGATCTGTGCCTCTACGGGCTCAATCACGGCCTCACCGCCGAAGAGGTCGGCACTGCCACCCAGTTGACGGCCGTCGAGGTCGAACGGGTCTGGGCCGATATTGCAGCCAAGCGCAAGGCGACCCGCTACCTGCACCTGGGGCCGCAGCTCGTGCGCCCGGTGGACGAGATCGCACATTGAGGCCAGCGCACCGGCGGCGGCCTGTCCGCCTTCGGTGCGCGAAAACTAGTCGAAGCTGCCGCCGTTCAGGCGGTTCCAATGCTCGCCCGCCAAGCCGTTCAGGAAGCCCTGCCCGTTGCGGAAGGCCTGAACGAGCTCCTCATCGGGCGAATGCACGACTGTCGATGCGATGTGGGTGAAGGCAATGCGCCGGCCCAGCATGGCTTCCAGCAGCGCGGGCTGCGTGCGGCCGCGCAAGCCGGCAACGCCGCGTGTCGCCGCGTGACCGATCAGGCAATCGATGACCGGGCCTGCCTGCCCTGGCCTGGCAAGAACCTGAAGGACGCGCGCGATCCGCCCCGGGCGGGCGTGATAGAGAAAGGCGCCGATCGGCGCCCCGCTGGCCGAGGTGACCGACGCATACACCGCCTCGCCATAATCGGGCTTCTCGGACGCCTCGGCGACGATATGGGCGAGTTGTTCGCCTGACCAATCCGGACGCAGCGCGAACTGCTCCGTCAGCGGAGCGACAAGCGCGGCAAAGCCGGGCTGATCGATTTCGGCGACCTTGAGACCACCTTTGACATGCCAGTTTTCCGGCACGCCCGACCAGCGCAGATCATTGTCCTGCATCCTGCCGCGCAGATAGCGATCGAGTCCCCGGGAGACCGGGTTCAGCAGCCGCACCGCACCGATCCGGCTCGCTGCCAGATCCAGCATGAAGGCCGATGGCCGGATGATGCGGACCCAGTCCAGGCTGTACTGCGGCAGGGTGATCCCGCGCAGCCTCGTCCACATCTGCGCAGAGATCTCGCTGGCGGTTTCACTGAACGAGAGATCCTGCGGCCCGGCGAGAAAGGTCTTGAGCAGCCGCGCGCCGGCCATCGGGTCGCTCACCCGCCGCTCGACCATCAGGGAACCGCAGATCGCCGCGCGCAGCTTGCGGCGGCCGTGAATCATCGGCAGCACATTGACGCCGACGAAACCCGAAATGTCGCCCTCACCAGACACATGGACGAGGGGGGCGATCTCGGGATCGCAACCCGGCGCTTCGAGATAGTGTCGACGCAGATAGGTCGCGAGCGTGGGAGGCGGAGGCACGCCGCGATCCCGGAATATCCTTTGAAAGAGCCCCGTAACCGCCGGGATATCGGCGGCGCCCAGCGGGCGGATCTCGCTCATGCCGGTCGGCCTGTCGCTTCGGACGTTGCCTGCCCGAACTCCGGGAGCTTGCGGACAAGGGCAACCCGCGGCGTTCCCGCCTCATTCGCGGCGAAGGTCATGGATTCGTAGGCCTTGGTCCTGGCAATGAGCGCCGCCGCTTGCCTATCCTGGCCCTCGCCGAATTCGAACAGCAGCCAGCCGCCCGGCTTGAGGAAGGCTACGGCATCCCGGATCACGCGCTGGTGGATCGATATGCCATAAGGGCCGCCGTCAAAGGCTTCGCGCGGCTCGGCCTCGAGCAAATGGGCGCTCTCMCCCTCAAGGCGCGACGTGGAGATATAGGGCGGGTTGCAGACGATCAGGTCGACGGCCCCCTCCAGGCCATCGCCTGCGAGAGCGGAGAACAGATCTCCCTGCCTGATGGTGACACGGTGCTGAAATGTCAGGCGCTCCGCGTTTCGGCGGGCGAGCTCGACGGTGCTGTCGGTCAGATCAGCGGCCCAGACGCGCGCCGACTGAATCTCGGCTGCGATCGCCAGAGCGAGATTGCCCGAGCCACAGCACATGTCGACCACGATCGGCTCGGCAGCGGCCCGTTCGCGAAGGATCGCGACTGCTCTCTGGCCGAGGAGTTCGGTTTCCTGGCGCGGCACGAGAACGTCAGGCGCCAGCTCCAGGCTCACCCCCATGAAGCGATGCAGGCCGGGCCGGGGCTTGCCGTCGAAATCCAACACTGTGCGCGGCATGAACGCCCCTTCCCTTGCTGAGCGCCTTATTCATCCGCGAAAAACTATGGCGGTCAGGTAAACGGAGGCTGAAATGAAGTGAACGGAGGGTGTTAACCGCACAATCATTTCTGCGTGTTACTGGCCGTATTGTCGATGGTGGACGCCACCGAGTGCCGCTATCTCGGTTGTTGTCAAAGGCAGGACCGGATGGCTTCGGATAACGCGAAAGGATCGAGTCATCGCAGAGCGTTTCTGCCTATGCTCGTGTCCTATGCCGCGTCAGGCGGCAGCCTCGTCATCAGTTCCGCCGCACAGCTTCTGACCTTCGCCATCCTGGCCCGTTGGCTCGGCGTCCACGAGTTCAGCCTCTTCGTCGCCATCACCGCGATTTCGAACATCGCGGTCCATATGTGCGGGCTCGGCGCCATGGAGTGCCTGGTTCGCCGCGTGGCGCGCGACCGGGCGATCTATCCGGACATGCTTGGCCACAACATCATCCTGACGGCCGCCAGCGGTGTGTTCCTGGTCCTGCTCGGGGCGGTGGCTCTGCCCTTTTTCTTCACGCTCTCCAGCGATCCGGCGACGAATGTCGCAGTGATCACCCTGATGCTCGTCACGAATATCATGCTGGTCCGCATCATCGTGCTGGCTGAGCAGATCTTCATCGCCCATTCCGATTTCGGCTCGGCCAACACGGTGGTGGTCAGCTTCGCCATCGCGCGGACGATCGCCGCCTGCCTTGCCTGCATCGTCTTCGGTGTTTCGACGCTCGCGACCTGGGTGCTGTGGCAGTTTGCCTGCCATGTACTGGTTGCGCTGGCATGCTGGCGCTCCCTTCGCGGGCTGGGCCAGCCGAAATACCGGATCGTGCGCGAAGAGCTGCCGCTCGGGCTCTATTTCAGCATTCCCTTCATCCTGCGGGCGATCCGGCAGAACGCCGACCTGCTCGTGCTCAGCCTCGTCGCGACAGCCGAAATCGTGGCGAGCTACAGCGTGGCGCGACGGATGCTGGAAAGCAGCTATCTCTCGGTCGAGGCGCTCAATCGCCTGGTCTACCCGGGCTCGGCCAAGGCGACGGCGGCTGGCCTGCAGCACGCCCTGCCCCGCGTCAGGAAGGTTTTCATTGCAGCCACGGCGATCAGCATCGCGGCGGCGATCGCCGTCTTCGTGCTGGCGCCGGTCCTGCCCTATCTGTTCGGCAAGGACTATGTCTCGCTCGTCTCCTTCGTCAGGGCTCTCTGCTGGGTGGTGATACCGCTGGCGATGTGGTCCGTGGCGGTTGAGGCGCTCGGAGCGTCGGGCCACCAGCCGACCCGCGCCGCGGTCATGGGACTTGGCAGCGTCATCGGCGCTGCGGTTGCCGCCTGCGCGACCTGGTATGCCCCACCCACCGGGACTTTCGTTTCATTCTACGTGATCGAGATCGCCATGGTGGCTGCGGCCTGGGGGGCACTCCTGCATGTCGTGAACAGGGACAGGGAGGAGGCGCGCAAGCAAGGTCTCTCTGCGGGGATCGCGCATGGACGCTGACCTGCAACAGAATCTGCAGTCATCCCTCCCGACCAGTGGCGAGGAGAGCCCTCCGCGCGGTTGTGGCGTCCGCCCGATGACGAAGCGCGATATCCCAATCATCGCAAAACTGTTCAGCAAGACCTTCCGTAGCCACAAGAGCGAGGTCGCGCCGGATCTGGAAGGATATCTCGAGACGGTCTTCTTCGGCAGCCCGCATTACCGACCGGAGCTTGGCAGCATCGTCTATGACAGCGCTGCCGGCAACGTTGCCAGCGCCATCCTTGCCCTTCCCATGGAATTCACCGTCCATGGTCGCCCGATCATCGCCAAGGTTCTCTGCGCCTTCATGGCGGATGGGAAGGAGGGCGCGGCAGGAGCGGCGCGCCTTGCCCGGCAGATGCGCGCGGCCCGGCAGGATCTCTGCTTTTCCGACAATGCGTCGCCGGTCAGCGCCGATCACTGGGTTGCCGGAGGCGGTGTGGTTCTGCCGGTACAGAGCCTCGAATGGCAGCGCACGTTTCGGCCGCTTGCTGCCGGGGCGATCGCGTGGAGCCGCTACGTGCCGCTGTCGCGGTCCCCAGGCGTCCTGCGCCTTCTCGGCCTGTTCGATGGCCTGCTGCGCCGTCGAAGGCGCTCGCTGGTCCCGGCCGCGGCGGCGGGCTGCCGGACGATCAGTGCCAGTCCGGAGGAGTTCTTCCGCTGCGCCGGCCCGATGATGGAACGCTTTCCAATCCGGCCGGTCTGGTCAAAGCCCGAGTGCGACTGGCTCGTCGGCGTCGCCGCGCTGAATCAGGGCCTCGGCTCCCTGCAGTACAGGACCGTGATCGCCGAGGACGGCCGCGTGATCGGCGCCTTCCTCTTCTTCGGCAAAAAGGGTCGGGAAGCCAACGTCCTGAACCTCCTATGCGCGGCGGGCCACGAGTTTGACGTCACCGGCCAGATGTTCGCGCATCTGGACGCAGAGGGCTATGCCCAGGCGAACGGGATGGCGCAGCCATTCCTGATGAATGCAATATCGCGGCAGCGCTGGCTGTCCTTCAAGCACCGCGGCTATTTCTGCCTTGTCACGCGCCATGCCGAGATCAAGGACGCCACGCTCCGCAACGAGATCTATTTCGGCGGCCTTGCATCGGAAAGCTGGAGCAGGCTGCTCACGGATTTCTGACGTGGCGGCGCTCGTATCGACACTGGAGGCCCGATTGGCCGTTTCGATCATCATCAAGACCCTGAACGAAGAGAAGCGCATCGCCGCGACGATCGAGAGCGCGCTGGCGGCGCTTGGCGACCTGCAGGGCGAGGTGGTCATCGCGGATAGCGGCTCGTCCGACCGCACCGTCGAGATCGCGTCAGGCTACCCGGTCGTGATCGCCCAGATCGTTGCGCCGGCGCGGCCGAGTTGCGGGATCGGGCCGCAGCTCGGCTTCCAGCATTCCCGCCACGAGTACATCTGCCTGATCGACGGAGACATGCTGGTCGATGCCAGCTTTCTCGATGCTGCCATCCGTTTTCTCGTCGAGAACCCTGCCGTGGCCGGCGTGACCGGACATGTCGAGGAGATGCTGGTCTCCAATCTCGAATACGCGAGACGCGTGCAGCGCAATGGACCCGAGAACAGAACCGGCCCGATCGACCGGATGAATGGTGGCGGGCTCTACCGGCGCAGCGCGATCGAGCAGGCCGGCTATCTCTCGGACCGCAATCTGCATGGCCATGAGGAGATCGATCTCGGCATCCGCCTGCGGAGCCGCGGATGGAAACTGCATCGGCTCGACCGCCGCTTCGTCCAGCATTTCGGCCATACGCTCAATTCCTACAGGCTCCTGACGAGGCGCTGGAAGAACAAGTATCTGCATGGTGCCGGCGAATTGCTGCGCGCGTCGCTCGGCAAACCCTATTTCTTCCAGCTCCTGCGCGAACTCCCCGAGCTCAAGCTATGGAGCGCGGTCTATCTCTGGTGGGGGCTCTCCATCGCGATCCTGCTGTTCCTGCCCGACAAGGCGTTGGCTCTCGGGC
>NZ_JBFTZN010000258.1:0-8181 GCF_056406775.1 Allobosea sp. P1_A7 | reverse complement strand
GTGCAGGAACCGATCCAGATCACGTCGAGCGGAATCTCGGTCATCCTGGTGCCGGGCTTCAGGCCCATATAGTCTAGCGCGCGCCATTTCGACGAACGCTTGGTCTCATCGGCGATGTCATCCGGGTTCGGCACGCTTCCCGCGACCGAGATCACGTCCTCGGGGCTGGTGCCCCAGGAGACGATCGGCGGCAGGTTGGCGGCATCGAGCTTGACGATACGGTCGAAATGCGCGCCCTCGTCGGTGCGCAGCGTCTCCCAGTAGCGCAGGGCCTCATCCCAGGCCGCACCCTTCGGGGCCTTAGGCCGGCCGTTGAGATAGGCGAAGGCCTTCTCGTCCGGCGCGATCATGCCGGCACGTGCTCCGCCTTCGATCGACATGTTGCAGACCGTCATGCGGCCTTCCATCGAGAGGGAGCGAATGGCCTCGCCGGCATATTCGATGACCGAGCCGGTGCCGCCCGCCGTCCCGATCTCGCCGATGATGGCGAGGGTGACGTCCTTGGCGGTGACGCCCTTGGCCAGAGCGCCGTCCACCTGGACGAGCATGTTCTTGGCCTTCTTCTGGATCAGCGTCTGAGTAGCGAGCACATGCTCGACCTCCGATGTGCCGATGCCGTGCGCAAGCGCGCCGAAGGCGCCATGGGTCGAGGTGTGGCTGTCGCCGCAGACGATCGTGGTGCCGGGCAGGGTGAAGCCCTGTTCGGGGCCGACGATGTGGACGATGCCCTGGCGGATATCGAGCTCGTTGAAATAMTCGACGCCAAAGTCCTTGGCGTTCCTGGCCAGAGCCTCGACCTGGATGCGGCTCTCCTCCTCGGCGATGCCCGCCTTGCGGTCGGTCGTCGGGATATTGTGGTCGACGACGGCCAACGTCTTCTCAGGCGCGCGCACCTTGCGGCCGGTCATGCGCAAGCCTTCGAAAGCCTGCGGGCTCGTGACCTCATGCACCAGATGCCTGTCGATATAGAGCAGGCAGGTGCCGTCTTCCTGGCGGTCGACGATGTGGTCGTCGAAAATCTTGTCATAAAGCGTGCGGGGGGCGGTGGACGACGTCATGTCGATAAGCCTCGGTCGTGGAAATCTGTGATGCCGGCGCTCAAGGCCGGCTGGCGCAACGCAAACAGCCTGTCGCCGGCCAACGGGCCGGTCTCAGGCGCGCCTAAGGCCCGCTGCCGCCGAGGTCGTGAAACGACCGAAGAAGCGCCAGGGCAGGCGCGCATGGTCGTGCAGCGCCGCAAAATCCTGCGTCGTCGGGATGCGGCGCAGGTTCGCCTCGCGGCGCACGATGCGGCAGCAGTCATCCTCACTGGGCAGGACAGTGTTCATGACGATGTTCTAGCAGTTCCAAACTGTGCCGGCAACGAAGCCGACGCCGGGCCGCCCAACGCAAAACGCGGCCCCGAGGGACCGCGTTCCGGTATTCACAGCAGCGCAGGGGCGCTTACTTGGCAGCCGACTTGTCGCCCTTGGCAGGACGGGCTTCGACGCGCTCGGCGATACGGGCCGACTTGCCGCGACGATCGCGCAGATAATACAGCTTGGCGCGACGGACCTTGCCCTTGCGCACAACCTTGATGGAATCGATGTTCGGCGAATAGAGCGGGAAAACGCGCTCGACACCTTCGCCATAGGAAATCTTGCGGACGGTGAAGGCTTCGTTCAGCCCGCCGCCGTTGCGGGCGATCACGACGCCTTCATAGGCCTGAACGCGGCTGCGCTCGCCTTCCTTGACCTTGACGTTGACCTGCACGGTGTCGCCGGGCTGGAAATGCGGGATTTCCTTGCCTGCGCTCAGCTTGGCGATCTGTTCCTGGTCGATCTGCTCGATGATGTTCATGGGTCTCTCCATGGCCGTTGTCGCGTGTGTTCACGCGGGCGTTACGGCTCGCTGTTTTCAGTTGAGTGGCTGGCCATACAGGAGAGGTAGGGCCTTGTCGAGGGGAATGAGGCGCTGGTGCCGCGCGCTATTTCGCTGCCATGCCAGCTTGCCCCTGCCTGAAGACCAGCCAGCCGAACAAAGCCATGTCAACCAGCACCGTCAAGGCGCCCACGCCGGCAATCGGATCCCCGGTCGCGTTTCCGGAATGAACCAGGGCCACTCCGACGGTCAGGACGAGCGTTCCGACGATCCAGATCCAGACCTGGATCACCGCGCTTCTGGCGAGGTCCAAGGATGGATGCAGCCGATAGAAGATGCCGAACAGAAACAAGGAGACCCATCCCAAGAGATTGAGATGGGCATGCGCCGGCAATGCCGAATGATCTCGCGAGATTGCCATGACGATGCCCCAGATCATGCCAGCGAGGGCGATGAGGACGGCGGCGCGGAAGCTCAGAGTCGATGCTTTCAAGGCAATCTCCCTCGCAGGTCAGGGATCAGAATACGGTCGGCCGGGCCGTCTTTGGTTCTATTGGGACAGGGATTTCTGGTCAGGATAGAAAGAGGGCCGGTGGATCGCGTCATTTCAATGCAAACTCAATGAAATGGCGAGCAACCTGGAGTGAGGATGTCCCGATCGAGGCAACAACACAAGATCTGCTTACTTCGTATTGTGACCTCTGACCAAGCTGGTGCTATGCGGCAGATCTCGGGGGGAACACAGACCGGGATCTGTCTGCGAGGGCGGGCATCGCTCCATGGGCGCGCAAGGTGGTGTCGGGCGTGGCGGCAGATCGCAGGTCACTCCGTTCGCGATTTCCAATCGCATTCGGAATACCGTGCCCGCATTCACGCGCTTTGCTGGGGCGCTGCCAGGGCGCATAGCGTAGGCGGACCCGTGTTCGTCTCTGTTTCGGATTGCTTCAATGCCTCAGGACATCGCCAAAGTCGCTCTCGTCACCGGCGCCGCGCGCGGCATCGGGTTGGCGACCACGAAACGCTTTCTGGCCGAGGGCTGGCAGGTCGCCTTGCTGGATATCGACGGGGCGACGCTGACATTGGCGATGGCGGAACTCAATGCACCGGACACGACGCTGGCGCTGACCTGCGACGTTGCCGAGGCTGCCGCGGTCGAAGCCGCCTTCAAGGCGCTGATGCAGCGCTTTGGCCGGCTCGATGCTCTCGTGAACAATGCAGGCACCGCCGTGTTCAAGCCGATCCTCGAGACGACGCTCGCGGAATGGCAGCGTGTGCTCGCGGTCAACCTCACCGGACCCTTTCTTTGTACGCAGGTTGCGGCGCCGTTGATGGCGGATACGGGCGGCGGCGCGATCGTCAACATCWCCTCGATCTCCGGCCTGCGTGCCTCGACCTTGCGCGTCGCCTACGGCACCAGCAAAGCGGCTCTCGCCCATCTCACCAAACAGCAGGCGGCCGAACTCGCCAGCCTCGGAATCAGGGTCAACGCAGTCGCGCCGGGCCCGGTCGACACCGCAATGGCCAAGGCGGTGCATAGCCCGGAAATCCGGGCCGACTACCATGACGTCATCCCGCTCAACCGCTACGGGCGGGAAGACGAACTCGCCGAGGCGATCTTCTTCCTGTGCTGCGAGAAGGCCAGCTACATCACCGGACAGACGCTTGCGGTGGATGGCGGCTTTGATGCAGTCGGGATCGGTCTGACGACCTTGCGTGGCGAAAGGCGCAATCGCTGATGTCGTGACGGGGTGCGCCGAGGGCATGCTTGGGGACGTTCAGGAACACGGGGCCAGCGGGTGAGGGGGCGGGAAATATTCCCTCGTAGGTGGAGGGTTTCCCGCGCGTTCAATGGACGGACCGAGTCTCGGCGTTCCGGGCTCGATCCGTCGGTTCGCTCCTCAGCATCTAACCTCGCGCTGTAAATGGCTCCATCAGGATGTAGGTGCCATCTGCCCGTTGATGCTTGTCGATCAGGGKGACGAGCCGCACGAAATGCTCGGTGCGGCAATGTGCATCGAGGGCGGCGCGATCCGGCCACTCCTCGATGAAGATGAAGTGCCCAGGGTCCTTCTGATCGATGAAGAGATCATAGGAAATGCAACGCTCTTCAAGCCGGGTCTTTTCGACGAGCTCTTCATAGAGAGGCATGACGAGCCCGATGGCCTCGGTCTTGATGAAATCCTGGGCGATTACCTTCAGCACGAGCATTCCTCTTCGATTGCAGGCCCCGCGGAGCGGCTGCTGTTTGCAGATACCACCGGCGGACTTCCTCTCCTGCACCGCCCTCCCATCTGAAAGGTGAGGCACTCGCAGGATGCCGGGGATATCGAGCGGCATCCGACACCGTTCAAGACCGTCCGGCAGTGCTGGCCACTATGCCAGCCGAGAGATCGCGCCTGGAACATTCTGCTTGCGCTGCGCCGCCAACAGCGCGAACCTTTGCCTCGACATCCCTCTTCGACGGCCGCCCGACCCTGTCGGGCCTGAGCGACCGCCGCCTTTCCGGCGTGGGCGCTGTGACATCGTTCTCGTCGGTTCTTCGCCGCGTTGCGCCGGGCGTCAGCTCTGACGCTGGTGCGCGGCAACAACCCGAAGGAGGACGCTATGGCTGCGACATCAGGCAATGGAGGTTCGGCCGCCGGCAAGAGAGCTTCGGGGCCGCGATGCATCGCCATCGTTGGTCCCTTTCAAAGCGGCAAGACGACCTTGCTCGAGAGCATTCTGGAGCGCTGCGGTGCGGTCTCACGGGCCGGCTCCGTCAAGGCGAAGAACAGTGCTGGCGATGCCTCCGCGGAGGCGCGGGCTCACCAGATGAGCACCGAGCCGAATGTCGCGACCGTCGATTTCCTCGGGGAGAGCTACAGCTTCATCGATTGTCCCGGCTCGGTCGAGTTCCTGCACGAGATGCGTCACGTCCTGCCTGTCGTCGATGCCGCGGTGGTGGTGTGCGAGGCTGACGACCGCAAGGCACCGGCGCTCGAACTCGTCCTGCGCGAGCTCGAGGAGGCGGATATTCCGCGTTTCCTGTTCCTCAACAAGATCGACACGGCGACGCGCCGGGTGCGCGAGACGCTTGGCATCCTGCAGCGCGCCTCGCGTACGCCGCTGCTGCTGCGTCAGATCCCGATCTGGCAGAAGGGCATCGCCGTTGGTTTCATCGACCTCGCCCTCGAGCGGGCCTTCATCTACCGCGAGCATGCGCCGAGCGAGATCGTGCCCCTCGGGTCGGAAGAGGTCGGCCGCGAGAAGGAGGCGCGCTTCTCGATGCTGGAGAAGCTTGCGGACTATGATGATGAGCTGATGGAGGATCTGCTTGGCGACATGGAGCCGCCGCAGGATCGGATCTTCGATGATCTCGCGCGGGAGCTGCAGCACCGCCACGTCGTGCCGGTGCTGATTGGCGCGGCCGAGCGGGGCAACGGCGTCACGCGGCTGCTCAAGGCCCTGCGGCATGAAGCGCCTTCGCTTCCGGAAACCCGCGGGCGCATAGGCGTCGTCGAGGACGGCGCACCGTTGGCACAGGTGATGAAGACCTGGCATTCGAGCCAGGGCGGCAAGATCTCACTGGCCCGCGTGTTGCGCGGGCGGCTCGCCGAGGGCGACGTCGTGACATCGTCCAGCGGCGTCGAGACGCGCATCGGCGGTGTCATCGAGCTGAAGGGATCCGAGCAGACGCGCAAGCCAGCAGCAGAGGAGGGACAGGTTGCCGCCTTTTCCCGGCTGGAAGGCGTGCGCACGGGGGATGCGCTGGCTGCTGGCAAGGTCCGTCCGGGCGTCGTGACGTCGGTTGCTCCGCCCGAGCCGGTCCATGCGCTCGGGATCAGCGTCAAGGATCGCAAGGATGACGTCCGGCTCACGGCTGCGCTCGGGCGCATCGCAGAGGAGGATCCTGCGCTGACCGTGTCGCATCTGCCGGAGTTCGGCGAGGTGCGGCTCTCGGGGCAGGGCGAGATGCATTTGCGCGTGACGATGGAGCGGTTGTCCGGGCGTTACGGCGTTTCGGCTCAGAATCACCCGCCTGAGATCGGTTATCGCGAGACTATTCGCGGCAAGGCCAGCGCGCGTGGGCGGCATCGCAAGCAGAGCGGCGGGCATGGCCAATATGGCGATGTGGTGCTGGAGGTGGCGCCGCTCGAGCGCGGCGAGGGCATTCGGTTCGTCGACCGCATCACGGGCGGCGTCGTGCCGAGACAGTACATCTCTTCCGTCGAGGCCGGCGTGCGGGATTTCTGCCAGCACGGGCCGCTTGGCTTCCCGCTCGTCGATATCGAGGTGACGTTGACCGACGGCTCCTACCATACCGTCGATTCCTCCGACATGGCGTTCAGGCAGGCAGCGCGGCTGGCCATGGCGGACGCGATCCCGCAGGCCAGATCCGTGCTGCTCGAGCCGATCCTCGCCGTCGAGGTCGTCATTCCATCGGACGCGATGTCGCGGGCCTCAGCCATCGTTTCTGYAAGACGCGGCCAGATCCTGGGCTACGACGCCCGCCCGGGATGGCGTGGCTGGGATCAGATCAACGCCCTGATCCCGGAAGCGGAAATGGGCGGTCTGATCGTCGAGCTGCGCTCGGCGACCTCGGGCGTCGGTTCCTTCAGCGTCAGGTTCGACCATCTTGCTGAACTCGCCGGCAAATCGGCCGAGGCCGTCGTGGCGGCGCAGGCCCTGGCGCATGGGCGCTGAAACCCAGGTGTGACCTAAAAGGTTCATATATAAACCTTGTAGTGATGGTAAAGCGGCGGGCGCTTGCGCCCGCCGCTTTCGTTCCGCACTGTATGGTTACAACAAGGCAGAAACGCTCGCGTGAGTGGGGAAATGCCTGCGAGACGGGAGGAGCGATGATGAAGGTGACGAGCGCCGCGCAGGCAGCAGCGGATCCGCGGCCCTGGTTGGCGCATTATCCGCCTGCGGTTCCGCCGGTGATCGACCAAGCCAAGGTCGGAACGCTCGCCGATCTGATCAGCCATGCCGTCACTACCTATGCCGCGCGCCCGGCCTTCGAGAGCTTCGGCAAGGCGATCAGTTTCGCGGAGGTCGGGAAAGCCGCCCGCGCCTTAACTGCCTGGCTGCAGGCCCGCGGCTTCAAGAAGGGCGACCGCATCGCGTTGATGATGCCCAACATCCTGGCCAATCCGGCCGCGATCTTCGGAACGCTGCTCGGCGGCTACACGGTGGTGAACGTCAACCCGCTCTATACGGCCCGTGAGCTGACCCATCAGCTCAACGACTCGGGCGCCCGCGTGCTCGTGGTGATCGAGAATTTTGCCCATGTCGTCGAGGAGGCCCGACCGAATCTCAAGCTCGACCAGATTGTCCTGGCGACGGCCGGCGACCTGATGGGCTTCAAGGGGGCCATCGTCAATTTCGTGGCCCGCAGGATCAAGAAGGTCGTCAAGCCGTTCAACCTGCCGGGCGCGGTCCCGCTGAAGACTATTCTAGCCGGCCCGTCGACGATGACGCCGGTCGTCGTCCTGCCCGAGGATGTCGCCTTCCTGCAGTATACCGGTGGTACGACCGGCGTCGCCAAGGGCGCGACCCTGACCCATCACAACGTCGCGTCCAATGTCGAGCAATGCGCGCTCTGGCTTGGCTGGGGGCTCGAGCCGCCGCTCGGCCGCAGCGACTACCAGCATGTCATGGTCACGGCGCTGCCGCTTTACCATATCTTCGCGCTGACCTGCTGCTGCATGTTCATGCTGCGGATCGGCGCAAAGGGGCTCCTGATCGCCAATCCACGCGATATCGCGGGCTTCATCAAGATCCTGAAAACGAGCCGCTTCACGCTCTTTTCCGGTGTCAACACGCTCTACAATGCGTTGGCCAACCACCCCGAGATCGAGAATGTCGATTTCTCGGAATTGCGTTTTGCGGTGGCGGGCGGCATGGCGACGCAGGCGGTGGTTGCCAAGCGCTGGCGGGAGGTCACCGGGCGGCCGATCGTCGAGGGCTACGGTTTGTCCGAGACCTCGCCAGTCGCCTCGGCCAACAGGCCCGACATTGCCGAGTTCACCGGCACGATCGGGTATCCGCTGCCCTMGACCGATTTCGCGATCCGGGATGCCGACGGCAATGACATGCCGATGGGCGAGCCGGGCGAGGTCTGCATCCGCGGCCCGCAGGTCATGCGCGGCTATTGGCAGCGACCGGACGAGACCGCGAAGGTGATGACCCCGGACGGCTATTTCCGCTCGGGCGATATTGGTGTTCTGCTGCCCGACGGGCAGATCAAGATCGTCGACCGGATGAAGGACATGGTGCTGGTCTCCGGCTTCAACGTCTATCCGAATGAGGTCGAGGACGTCCTCGCCACCCATCCGGGCG
>NZ_JBFTZN010000257.1:0-8223 GCF_056406775.1 Allobosea sp. P1_A7 | reverse complement strand
GTCGTGGCATGGGGGCTCCTGCCGTCGTCATCGTGGCAGGCGCGAGAGCCTCCGCCGCTGATTGGACCCAGTCCGAGCCAGGCAAGGTGAACGTCTTTTCCGCAGTGGCGGGGTTCACGCGGGTCTGCGCCTACGACCGGCCGGGAACTCCGGTCGGCGAAGCGCCGAGCCGCACCGACCCGGTCTCGCAGCCGGTCACCGCGCGGGCGGCGGTCACCGATCTGCATGCGCTGGTGACCGCTGCCGGCATCGCGACGCCTTTCGTGGTCGTCGGGCATTCCTATGGCGAGCTCGTTAGCTGGCTCTATGCGATGACCTATCCCGACGAGGTGAATGGGATGGTGCTCCTCGATGCCTTGTCAGAGGGGCTTCGGGCAGCGCAGGCCCCTCGTGAATGGGCGATCCAACGCGTGCTGCTCGATGGCGACCTGACTGAAGCCCTCAAAGTCTATCCGGCGATCGAGCAAGTCGATGCGAATCTCAGCTTCGATCAACTGCTCGCTGCCGAGCCGCTCCGACCGATGCCTTTGACCGTGCTGAGCGCGGATCACCCCTGGGGACCGCTCGTCCCGGGGCTTATCGCCGATGGCCGGCTGCCCGCCGACATTCCTTCCGATTTCGGCTACGTCACTGACAGGGCGCAGAAGGAGGCGCAGGCAAAGCTCGCTGCACTCGTGCCGGGCGCCAGGCATGTCACGCACACCGACAGCGGCCACGAGATCCACAAGGAACGGCCGCAACTCGTGATCGATGCCATCCGCGACGTTGTCGACGCTGCGCGTGACGGCAAGGCCAGCCGGGCGCCGTAACGCCAGCAGCACGGTCTGGCTTGCCTGGCCGGCGGGGCGTCTACGCGATGCGCCCGGCCAACTGGTCGGCCCGGCCAGCCCTGTCGGAATCCATGTCTGGAGCATCGTGGTCACTTGGATCCGGTCTGCCGCCGGTGCGCGGAACGTCGACTGTTCTCGACGCAGGAGAAGATCCGCATCGTGCTGGAAGCCTCGCGCTGCGAGGAGAGCATCAGCGTGTCAAACGCTTCCACTGCCGCCTGGACATCAAGCATCTTCAGAGAAATCTGCATCCCCCGCGCCTGACGTGCTGCGGTCGGCGACGCGGGCATGCGTCCGTAAGGTTTCGATGCCGCCCATCAGCAAAGTCGGGACGCCCGAGCAGGGGGCGGGGCAGCCGCGAAGGACGTATCCACGAAGGCTTCAAGCTCTTCCTCTGCTGCCGGGTAGGATGTCTTCCAGATCGCGGCGATCATCATGCCGAGAGCGAGTGCGCCAACATGCACCGCATAGGCTGTGCCGTCATCCTCGCCCATGCCTAGTGCCAGGGAAGCAACCTGGAGGCCGGCCCAGTAGCCCAGAAAAGCCCAGGCCGGCACGGCGATCCGCTTCCAGAACGGCAGGTAGACAATGATCGTGCGCATCCGCGCGTACGGGAACAGCACGAGATAGGCGCCCAACAAAGCCGAGACCGCACCCGAGGCCCCAATGACGGGAACGCGAGAAGCTGGCGACAATAACCAATGCACGACAAATCCCGTTACACCCAAAAACGGAAATACCAGGGCGAAACGCCACCAACCGAACAAGCGCTCTAGTGACCTGCCAAACACCCACAGAAACAGACAATTGCCCGCCAAGTGGAACATGTCGCCGTGCAAAAGGYTGGCGGTGACCAAGGTATGCATATGGCGCCAAGGCTGGGTGGAAAACAGCACCGGCGTGAAGCCGAGCTCGGCAACGAGAGCGCGGTGCAGCCCAGAAAGCTCGTCGGCGGCTGTGACCGCAATCATCAGAGCCAGCAGAGCCCAAACGACGGGGGACCGGAAACCATGAGTGAGATTGTCACCGTAAGGGAACATTGGACTTGTTGCTTATCGCCTTCATCGTTGGGCTAGATTACATGCATGCGATACCGGGGGAATGGGGCGTGAGATGAAGAACTTTGGCGGCCATGTCGGTGTGGCATTCTTCGGGATTTTATCGTTCGCCATCACAGTGGCCTTAGTGACGGCCATCGATCGCGCGACAGGCTTCAATTTGTTTGCATTGAGCGTCTGGGTCGTCGTCCCAGTTGGGGCGGCGCTGACGGGAGCTGCTGCTGCATCCGGCTATTACTTCGGGAGTCTGCTCTTCCACACTCGCCCGAATTGGTTCCTGCTTGTGCAGGTCATGATCGTGGCGGCGCTCGCGCAGTTCGCGATCTACTACGCCGAGTATTCGACGCTGGTCCTCGACAACGGCATCCGTGTTGCTGATCGGATCGGCTTCTTCGATTACCTCGACATCCGACTGACGACGGCTCACATGCGGATTGGGCGGGCTCAGACAGACACCGGCGCAGTCGGCTCCTTTGGATACTGGCTAGCCTTCTTCCAGTTCGTTGGGTTCATTCTCGGCGGTATCGCGACCTATTTGATCCTCAAAAATCATCCGGTTTGCACCGTGTGCTCGCGCTATCCGCGCAAACTGGCGACGAGCTCGCAGCACTTCAACGATCGAGAGGCCTTCGCCACTTACTATGACAATCTCTTTGACCATCCCGTCGACGGGCCCGCTTTCGCCGAGTGGATGGGGCATGATCCGGACAAAGGGCGGATTCGGGAAGGCACGATCCTCGCAACTTCGACGCTCCGTGGCTGTCCTCACTGCAAGACACAGCGCATCGTCCAGGCCGTCCAGATCATGGGGAAGAATGATTGGAGTGCCCTTCCGTCTCTGGCACGAGACGTGATCATCCCTCAGGACATCGATCTTCGGCCAGTCTTCAAGGGCGAAACGGGTCGACGCATCGGTGCACAACCAGCTTCGGCTTGAATATTCGCGTTTCACTCGGACCGGCGCAGGTCAACAGATGACCCATGGCATATTCTGCAACAGGGCAAATTCCCGCGTGTCACATCCGATGCTCGGTGCGGGCGGGCGAATACAGCCATTCAGTTGAGACGATAGCGCCGAGGAACTCTTCGAGGTTCTCGGCGCTATCGTCTCCTTGCGTGATACGCAAACGCGGCCGGAGCACGGCGTTTGGTGAGGGTCGGCCTTCCCTACTAGATCGGGGCGGGTGCTCGCTGATGGACGGCGAGGTCGACTGCACGAGAGGTCGTGATAGGGTTCGGTTCTCGTTGAAAAAATAATGCAATTCGGCTAGGGCTGCGGCGCACGGAGTCGTCTTGATGAATGAGCGTTCGCTTCCCCGCCAGACATCGCGGARGCCCAGCAATCTCCATACCGCTCTCGCGAAGCGAATTCTGGCCTGCGCCGCCGAGAAGCAGTGGTCGGCCGGCTTCCACCTGCGGGAGGCCGAGATTGCCCGAGCTTTCGAGGTTTCGCGTACTCCGGTGCGGGCCGCGCTCGGCCTGCTGGCCGAGCAGGGCGCAGTCGAAGCGCGCGCGAACCAGGGCTTTTTTCTTGCGCGGGACGGCAAGGATCTCGAGGCCGCAGAGCGCTCCCTGCCGAGCGCGCGCGACGAGGACATCATTCATGCCATCCTGCGGGATCGCGAGGCCGGCCGCCTGCCCGAGAACCTCATCGAAACCGACCTCTTGCAGACCTATCAGATCGGCAGAAGCGCGCTCAGCAAGGTTCTGCTGCGCCTCGCGGAGGATGGGCTGATCAAGCGGCGCCGCGGTCACGGCTGGAGCTTCGTACCGTCGCTCGCCTCGCCTGAGGCGCGCGAGGAAAGCTATCGCTTCCGTATGATGATCGAATGCATGGGGCTGTGTGAGCCGAGCTTTCGGATCAACAGGCCGGCCTTTGTCCGAAGCCGGGCAGCGCATGATGCTTTCATCGCCGATCTCGACCATACGCCGTCCGCAGAGCGCTTCTTCGAGATCAATGCCGGCTTTCACGGCATGCTCGCCGCCTGCTCCGGCAATCGCTTCGTCGTCCAGGCGATGGAGGCGCAGAACTCCCTGCGGCGCCTGACTGAGTACGCCGATTACGGCGGTCTCGATCGGGAGGCGTTGCTGCGATCCTGCCGGGAACACCTGGCGATCCTGGATGCGCTCGAGCAGGGCGACACGAACTGGGCGGCGACCCTGATGCGCCAGCATCTGACGCGCGCGCCGCGCTGAGCCGGTCTCTCCTTGCCCGCGGCTGGGCCGAAGGCGTCACGCCTTTACATTCGTGATATTCGGCTGGCCCGAACGCCGCCATCATGTTCGCTTGACATTGTATTATTTTTGCAAAAAGATCAAAATATCATCCAGCGCTCCTGAGGTTCAATCTTGCTCGCTTCCGCCGCCGCCCGCCCGAATGACCTCGATGCCCATTGGATGCCGTTCACGGCCAATCGGCGTTTCAAGAGTGATCCGCGCCTCTTCGTCGGTGCCGAGGGCAATTATTACCTGACGGCCGACGGGCGCCGGATCCTCGACGGCATGGCCGGGCTCTGGTGCGTGAATGCCGGACATGGCCATCCGCGGATCAAGGAGGCGATCAAGGCCCAGGTCGACAGGCTCGACTACGTCTCCTGTTTCCAGATGGGGCATCCCGACGCCTTCACGCTGGCGAGCCGCATCGCCAACATGATGCCGAAGGGGCTCGACCATGTGTTCTTCTCCAATTCCGGCTCGGAGGCGGTCGACACTGCGCTCAAGATCGCGCTGGCCTATCACCGCCAGCGCGGCGAGGCAGGACGCACCCGCCTGATCGGCCGGGCGCGCGGCTATCACGGCATGGGCTTCGGCGGGCTATCGGTCGCCGGCATCAGCCGGCATCGCCGCGATTTCGGGCCTCTCCTGCCGGGAGTCGCCCATCTCCCGCACACGCTCGACCTGGCCAGGAATGCCTTCTCGCGCGGCGAGCCCGATCACGGCGCTGATCTCGCCGAGGATCTCGAGCGGCTCGTGCAGATCCATGATGCGTCGATGATCGCGGCTGTCATCGTCGAACCGGTTGCGGGCTCGACCGGCGTGCTGCCGCCGCCCAAGGGCTATCTCAAGCGTCTGCGCGAAATCTGCGACAAGCACGGCATCCTGCTGATCTTCGACGAGGTGATCTCGGGCTTCGGGCGGCTGGGTGCCTCCTGCGCCGCCGAAGCCTTCGGCGTCATTCCCGACATGATCACCTGCGCCAAGGGGCTGACCAATGGCGCCGTGCCGATGGGGGCGACCATCGTCGGGCCGCATATCTACGAGGCCTTCATGACCGGGCCGGAAGGCAGCATCGAGCTCTTCCACGGCTATACATATTCGGGGCACCCGCTCGCCTGCGCCGCGGGCCTGGCCACCCTGCAGGTCTATGAAGAGGAAGGGCTGTTCGAACGCGCCCGGCGGATCGCGCGCCACTGGGAGGATGCGGCGCATGCCCTGAAGGGCGCGCCGCATGTCATCGATATCCGCACTATCGGTCTCGTGGCCGCGATCGAGTTCGAACCGCGGCCTGGCGGAGCGGGGCAGCGCAGCTCGGAATGCGCCGAGGCCTGTTTCCAGGCCGGTGTCCTCGTGCGCGCGGGCGCCGACCTGCTGGTGCTGTCGCCGCCGCTGACGATCGAGCCCGACGAGATCGACCGCCTCTTCGCCAGCATCCGCAAGGCGCTCGCAACCATCGCCTGATCTGGCCCATCCCCGTTTGAAGAGGTTGCGCGACGTGAGCGCCTATCCCGACATCACCCTGCATATCGGCGGCGCGGCTCGCGCGGGCTCCGGCGCCGAGATCGAGATCCATGATCCTGCGACCGGCGACATCCTGGCCACGGCGCGCCTGGCATCGGCGGTCGATCTCGACGACGCGCTGAAGGCTGCCGAGGCGGGCTTTTCTGCCTGGCGCGCGGTCTCGGTCTTCGAACGCTGCCGTATCCTGCGTCGCGTCGGCGAATTGCTGCGGGCGCGTCAGGACGCCATTGGCGAGGTGATGACGCGTGAGCAGGGCAAGCCTCTCGCCGAGGCGCGCGGCGAGGTGGCCGCGTCTGCCGAGGTCTTCGAATGGTATGCAGAGGAAGGGCGCCGCGCCTATGGTCGGGTCGTTCCAAGCCGCACGGCCGGCGCCCGGATGATCGTGGTGCGGGAGCCGATCGGCCCCGTTGCCGCCTTCACGCCCTGGAATTTTCCGGCGCTGACGCCGGCGCGCAAGATCGCCGGTGCGCTGGGTGCCGGCTCTTCGATCATCATCAAGCCGTCGGAAGAAACCCCGGCGACCTGCCTTGCCCTGGTCGAGGCCTGCGTCGAGGCAGGCGTGCCGGCGGGCGCGATCAATCTCGTCCTGGGAGATCCGCCAACGGTCTCGCGGCATCTCGTCAGCTCAGCGGTCATCCGGAAGGTGTCGTTCACCGGTTCCACGGCGGGAGGGCGTGCGGTTGCTGCCCTGGCCGCCCATGGGCCCAAGCGCGCGACACTGGAACTCGGCGGCCACGCTCCCGTCCTGGTATTCGATGATGTCGATGTCGAGGCGGTGGCTGCGCTCGGCGCTCAGCGAAAATTCCGTAATGCCGGCCAGGTCTGTGTCGCGCCGACACGGTTCTATGTCCACGAGGCGGTGCATGATCGCTTCGTCACCGCCTTCGCCTCGGCCGCCCAGCGGATCAAGGTCGGTAATGGCCTCGACCAGGGCATCGGCATGGGGCCGCTTGCCAATGCCAGGCGGCTCGAAGCGGTGCATGGATTGATCGAGGATGCCCAACGCCATGGCGCCAGGCTTGTCTGCGGCGGTGAGCGCATCGGCAATCGTGGCTTCTTCTATGCGCCGACTGTTCTCGCCGATGTGCCGGAGGCCGCGGCGATCATGAGCGAGGAGCCCTTCGGACCGGTGGCTCCGATCGCCCGCTTCCGCGATCTGGACGAGGTCATCAGTCGTGCCAACGGCCTGCCGGTCGGGCTCGCCGCCTATGCATTCACGGGCTCCGGCGCACGGGCCCTTGCCCTCGGCGAACGGATCGAGGCCGGGATGGTCGGCATCAACCGCTTCGAGATCGCTGCGGCGGAAACCCCATTCGGCGGGGTCAAGGATAGCGGCGACGGCCGCGAGGGCGGCACCGAGGGGCTCGACGCCTATCTTGTCACCAAGACGATCAGCCAAGCGTGAGACGACCGGAGAAAGACGACCGATGACGCGCAACGGACATGGCGAGAAGCTCTCCTATTACCAGCTCGGACGGACGGCGATCTTTGCCTGCCAGGCCGACCAGCGCTTCTCCTATTGCTGCTATATTCCCGAGGGCTATGAGGAGAACGGCACGAAGCGCTATCCGCTGGCCGTTCTGATCCATGGCAGCACCCGCACGGTCGACAGCCTGCGCGACCAGTTCATCGATTTCGCCGAAGCCAACCAATGCGTCGTCCTGGTGCCGCTCTTTCCCTGCGGGATCGGGGAGCCGGGTGACACGCATAACTACAAGCGCATCCTCTATCGCGGCATCCGTTACGACCTCCTAGTCCTGGCGATGATCGAGGAGATCGGCGAACTCTATCGCCTCGACGCCGAGAAGGTGCTGATGCACGGCTTCTCCGGCGGCGGGCAGTTCGTGCACCGCTTCTTCTATCTGCACCCGGAGCGACTGCTGGCGGTTTCGATCGGCGCTCCCGGCGTCGTGACGCTGCCGAACCCGGACAAGCCGTGGTGGCTCGGGACAGGCGATCTGAAGAGCATCTTCGGACGTGAACTTGATCTGTCCGAGATGCGGAAGGTCGCGGTCCAGATGGTCATCGGCGGCGATGACATCGAGACCTGGGACGTCACCGTCGCTCCCAGTTCCTCGAACTGGATGGAGGGCATCAACGAGACCGGCGTGACGCGGGTCGATCGCCTGCGCTCGCTGGAGCGCGCCTTCCTGAGCCTCGATATCCCGGTGCGCTTCGATGTCGTGCCCGGCGTCGAGCATATCGGACATCTCGTGCACCCCCCGGTGAAGGAGTTCTTCGCCAGCGCGCTTGCCCAACGGCAAAACCTCTAGCGGGGGCAGGGCGCGGCGATCTGCCAGCCATTTGGGCGGTGACACCGGAAAACCGGGCGCCGCTCGTGAACGAAAGGGAGAGATCATGAAGGTTGCATGGCTTGCGGCCCTGGCCGCGCTCGCCTGCCCGATGCAGGCGCTCGCTCAGGTCCCGAAGCAGGGTGGCGAGCTGCGCATCGCGCTCTCCACCGATATCACGAGCAGCGAGCCGGGTGTTCGGCGCAGCGGCGACAGCGACACCATCCTCCATCATGTGCTCGAGGCTCTGGTCGCCTATCGCGAAGACCTGACCATCGCGCCGTTGCTGGCCGAGTCCTACACGGT